>NZ_CCEJ010000005.1 GCF_000750955.1 Criblamydia sequanensis CRIB-18
ACCAAGTTTAATCTATTTTCAGAGAGGATGAAATTTTTTTGTAGATAACGAAATACTTGCCCCCTCTCAACCTTTTGTTAACCCTTTTAAAGAGAAAATAAGGTAATTTAAAAGAATCAATCAGATTTTTAAAGAGCCCTTATGCCTTTATTAGAAAGCTTGGATAAATTTAAGCAAGAAAAGCCTGTCGTTTTGCTTCTTGGCGTTTATGATGGCGTCCATAAAGGGCATCAAGCCTTGATTAAAAAAGCAAAAGAGATAGCGGCTTTAAAAAAGACAAAAGTTCTTCTGATCACTTTTAAAAACCCTCCTGCTCAAGTTCTTTTTCCCGAAAGAAAAGTGGAGCTTTTATGCTCTTTTTCTGAGAGGGTTCGACACCTTCAAGAGTATGGCGTTGATATCATCTGTCCGCTTGAATTTAAAAAAGAACTGGCTGTGCTCACGGCTAAACAGTTTTTTGAAATCATAGCCAAAAAAATTCCCTTTACCGATCTTGTTATCGGCTTTAGCGCCACTATTGGCAGCGACCAAAAAAATAACCGCGCGAATATTATAAAAGCGGCAGAGGAATTAGGTTTTAGAGTGGTCGAACACTTTCCCGTCCTACAAGATGAGCTACCCATAACAAGCAGCCGAATTAGGGATCTTATTGCAAAAGAGTCTTATAATGAAGCTGAAGCCTTATTAGGCCATACCCTTGATAATTTTAAGAAACGGCCTTAAAGTTTTCATCTTTTCAAGAGCGCCTTCAGAAATAGGTGAATTGGAAAGGTCTATTACCTTTAAGTTTGGAGCCCTTTTAAGGGCATCTAAAACACCATTATCACTTAAGGATGGCACTCTTCTGATATAAAGCTCTTTTAATTGAGTCAACTTGCTTAAAAGTTCAATCAAAGCGATATCGGTTAAAGTGGTCTTGGATAAATTCAACCTTACAAGACGGGTTAAGAGCTTCCCAATTAGGATAAAGGTGTGATCGGTAAGCTTGGAAGAGTCTTCCAAGTTTAACTCTATTAGATTTGGGGTCGCTTGAATCACAACTTTAAGATCATCATCAGATAGTTGATGGCATCTTGCTAAATTTAACCCCTCCAGATTTTGAAATATTCGTATTTGACCAAGCGTTTGAAAATCAAGCTGTCTATTACTGCTTAAATTGATATTTTTTAAATGAGGGAATTCTTTCGCGATAGAGACGAAATTCTCCTTATTTAGCCAAGCGCACATACTTAGATTGAGTGCTTCTATTGTTTTTGGGACATCGATAATTCTCGGGCTATAGTCTTTTGTGCCGCTTAAATCAAGGCCGATTAGTTTCTTACTAGCCACCAGAATATCGCTAAAACGAGGGTCAAGGCTTAAATCCCCATGAAAAGAAAGATCGGTGACAAAATCTTTTAGACGATAAAAAATATCTAGAGCCTGCTCTCTAAAATCGATAAATTCCAATGATAGTCTTTCAAAACCCTCATTTTTAAAATGAATCCCTGTATCGAAGGTATTTAAAGTTTGAAGACCCATTTCATAAAGAACGCTCCAGCGGCTTTCTATGCTTAGTAGAAGGACATCGATAATATTGACGCGATTGAGGTAGCGGACGTAATTTTCAGAGGTTAAGTGTATCATCCCCTCAACTTCCCATTCCGAGGCTTCTTTCAATAAAGCTAAAATGGGTTCTTTATCCCATTTCCAAAGCTCTTGCAGTCGTCCCGTTTCAACATATTCTAAGACCATTTTTAAAAATTCGGGATTGATTCCATAGAGGCGAAGCTCTTTTTTTTCAGCATCAATACCTTGCGCAGTCATTAAGCTATTAAAATAGGGACTTGAGAGTGAAAAAAGAAGGCTGTTTACCTCGTAAGACTCACCTTCTAACACAAGTTTTAAATCTTTGGGAAAGGAAATAGGATTTTCTAAATGAAGCTCGTAGACTTTAGCACGTATCCGCTCTCCAAGCTCAATCGATAAAAGGCCCTCAAGATAAAGATCCGTGATTTTTTGGTTAAGGTTATTAAAAAAAGATTCATGCATTTTACGCCAAATCGGATCAGACGCTTCGGCTTCAAAAAAAAGAGTTAAAGAAATGGCATCTTTTGAAAGCCTTTCTTCAACTTCTTTTTCATTCAGGTTTTTTAAAACATCAAAAGATTTTGGAAGCGATACGGGAAGGTCCATATATACCAATTAAAAAGCCGGTAAGTTTATGGCTTCATTAAACAGCTTCTTAATCTTGAAGACAACAAAATTGGTTATTTATTGGTATAAAATAAGATAACATCGCCATCTTGGACAGGATAAGTCTTGCCTTCGCTTCTAGCAACCCCTGCGGCTTTCGCTTCATTTCGGCCGCCAAATTTAATCATGTCATCAAATTTGACCACTTCCGCCCGAATAAACCCTTTTTCCAAATCAGAGTGTATCTTTCCTGCCGCTTGTTGAGCCGACATGCCTTTTGGAATAGTCCAAGCTCTTGTTTCTATCTCGCCTGTTGTGAGATAGGTGATAAGGCCAAGCAAATCAAAAGAGGCTCGAACAAGTCTTTGCAAACCTGATTCTTTCAAACCGAGGGTCTCTAAAAATTCTTGTCTATCACTTGGAGGCAGGGCTGCAATCTCTTCTTCAAGCTTTGCAGAAATGACAACAAGACTTGCTCCCTCTTCCTTTGCATAGGCCTTTAATTTTTCAACGTAAGCGTTGTTATGGTTTGACAACGTGTCTTCAGCAACGTTAGCCACAAAAAGGACAGGCTTGGCTGTTAAAAAAGGGTAAACTTTTAAGATCTCTTTTTCTTCTTCAGTAAAGCTTAGGGCGCGGACAGGTTTTTCCTCGTTTAAATGCTCGCTGATTCTTTTTAACAGTTGAATGGCAGGCTCGCCTTCTTTTTTTCCTTTGGCTTGCTTTTCTAGCCTTGGCAAAATATTTTCACACATCTGCAGATCAGATAAGATAAGCTCCAGGTTTATGACTTTAGCGTCCGTCACGGGGTCTACTTGACCTGCGACATGCACAATATCTGTTGAATCAAAGCAACGAACCACATGGATGATGGCGTCCGTTTCACGAATATTCGCTAAAAATTTGTTTCCAAGGCCCTCCCCTTTAGACGCCCCTGCTACAAGACCTGCAATATCCACAAACTGCACGTTAGCATAGATTTTTTTTTGACTGCCTGAGATCTCGGATAAGGCATCGATCCTAGGGTCTAAAAGATCGACAACTCCAATGTTAGGGTCAATGGTGCAAAAAGGATAATTTGAAGCTTCTGCACCAGCTTGCGTTAAACAATTAAAAAGAGTTGATTTTCCCACATTTGGCAAACCGACAATTCCACAGGATAATCCCGCCATAAAGCCCTTCTTATAATGATAAATTGGATATTCAAGAAATTTGAAAAAAAATATTCACTAGAATAGCAGAAGATGAAATAAAGAGCTATAAAAGAAAAAGGGTGGTTTTATCCTAGAATATCTCCCTCTCTTTTCTTCTATAGAAAGGACTATCATTGCCGTAATTATAAAAAGGATTTTCTTTAAAAGGATCCCTATTCGGCCTTTTCTCTTCGACTACTACAACATTCTCAGCAAACGGGTCTATGGCAAAAGGTTTTACATCTTCTTCCCTAACTCCCCATCTTTCCGATTCCTCAATTTTAGCTAAGCGGTCTTTTAAGGCTTTAATAACCTTTTCCTTTAATTCAACTTCTTGAGGACTGAGCGAAGATTCTTTTCCGAGTAATTTTTTAAATAAACTCAAATTTTCCCTATCTGAGGGCGATTCTATATCTTTAGGATCTAATGTATTTTGAACGAAGCCTAAGAATTGAAGATAGTCTAATTCGGGGTCAAAATCGACATTTCGCTCTAAAGCATCTACCAGCGCAATCTCTGTTTTAATAAGGGCAACATCGCCCATATCGACTTTGAGTTCAATGATCTTCCGCTGCTCTTTCTCTCCGCCAATTGAGGCTCCAACGCCGGCTTCAGCCTTTAAACGATAATTATCTACTTGGGGAGCAAAAGAAAAGTCCGTCGGCCTATAGTAAGAAATAACAGTAGACCCATCGATTCTGAAGTCCCCAAATTCTTCGCCTAGCTGAAGTTTATGGATCCCATCTCTTGTGGTAATACTGCTTGCCTTATGTAATTGCAGCTTTTTGTCTGTGCTATAAATATCCTCGCCAAAACCCATATCGCCTGTTCTTGCCCCCTGGGCTTGACGATCTGTAGAAGGGTTTACATCCACTCGATTAACCCCCGTTGCCCCTATAAAGACATGCATTGAGAGGCTGCCATCATCATGAAGAAGGAACATAATCTTACGGTCGTTTTGAGCCAAAATCCTAGATTGGCTATCAATCGCTACTCCCGCAACAGGCATATTTGTGCCATAAACGTCGATAGTGCTTTGAGAGGGTCTTCCAAGAATCGTTTGTTGGGCTGTAAAAACCTCTTCTAATTGCTTTAGAACTTCTTTCTCTTTTTTAATGGAGGCTAATAATGCCTCATTTGGACCATCAGAGCTTGCTAGTCTTTTTTCTTTTGCTTCAAGGCTTTCCTTTAAGTACTGCACAGCTTCCAAATGGCTTAATGGCTTTCCGCTTACAGGAGAGACATAATTATGAATATCTGCCGGAGCCAATCTTTGAATGACTTCATGAGCTCCTTCTTCCTCAAAACCTCTATAAAAAAACCCAAGAAGCTCATGCTGCGCATTTTTTATAGCTTTTTCACCAAGCTTTAAAGCATCTTTTTGATTTTTTGGGGTTACAGAAGGTTCTGTTTCGGCAAGGATTCTTGCTGCCCGTTTTAATAAATCAACGCTTTCAGGTGAAAGTGTACGAGGCGCCATATCATCATCAGTTTCACGGCCTACTAAATTTTTGGCGCTAAACCTATATTCCTCTTCATAGTAGCGAGAGTTATCCTTTTTGCTAATAGCTTCTTCTTCCGCTTTTCTACTAAGCACTTTCCCGGTCAATTCTCTTTCTTCGCCAAATTTTCCGGCTTGAATTTTATGGACACGAACACGGCAGTCCGAATTGAAAATTCCAACTCTACTGTAAGGCTCTTCCGACTTTCCATAACGTCTATCAATCTCAGAAGAAAGGTCATTGGCTTTCTCCAAATGAAGAGCTCTAGCTTCCTTTGTTAAGTCTCTTACAAACCATTCATTCACCGATTTGTAATCGTGAACAGAATGTCCAAATAAAAACCTTGGTCCCCGGTAATAAAACTCTTCCTTCTCAGGATCGGAAACTTTCATAGCCACCTCTTTAATGGAAGAAATTCCCATATCCTGAGAAACTTTTGCAATGGTGTCTAAAGTATTTCCAAACCAAGGAGGCGATCCATAGTGAAAACCAACAATGCGAGTTAAAAGACGAAAGAATCCTCCAAGAAGAGCCGCTCCCCTAAAATCCCTTCTTGTTACTTTTTGAACAAATTTTGCGGTTTTGGTGCTTTCTTTTACTACGAGACCCTCTTTTTCAAGCCCTCTCAAGGTTTCTTTTTCTTTAGGATTTAAGCTATCTTGAGCCACCTCTCTAGTTCTTGCATCCACGATTCTCTCTGTTGCATCAAAAGCTTTTGAGATTGGAATAAGCGGGATGTCGGCGTCGTCCCACTTTTCATCAAAGTCTTTCTTAGGCGTAATTTTTATTGGAGAGAAACGAGAGGGGTCCTTTAATACAAGAGCATCTATAACGTCCAATAGATCCGCTTTTTGAACCCATGCCCTTGGGCTTTGATCATGTTCAATTGCTCGAAAAGCTTCCGAAATTAAATCATAGGCTTTTTCTTCTTGAAGAGAGTCTAATTTTCCGGAAGTCACAATATTATAAAAGTCTTTGTATTTTTTTGAGTTTTTCGAGGAATTTTCGATAATTCTTTGGATGTCACCAAACTGAAGCGGCTCTTTTGAAGTGATTTTAGAAAGAAAGTCCCTCGCCTTTTGCAATCTTCCTTGGGCGATTTCTCCCTCTTTACTGACCTTTTTCCCCTCAACTTGTGAAGGTTTTCCGGCCTCTGAGGCATCGCTTTGGCGACGGAAAACAGGATCACCGTCTATCATATAACTACCTTAATATTTTTTTAATATTAACCGATTGAGTTATATTCTATTATACTACAAAATAATAATTTTATTATGATCCTGATTTATTAACAGACAATAATTATTTTATTAATTTATTATGAATTTCATAAGCGGCATTTTTCCCTGAAAGGATCGCTTCTTGAATAGACGGTAGAGAGGATAGCTCTCCTGCAAAAGCCATGGGGATTTGACCCTCGAGATGTTTTAAATTAGGGGGATCTTCTTTCTGGCTTGGAAGGGCATGAAGAATATTATAGGCAGAAAGAACTTTCAGCGCCCTTTCATCTAGCTTAAGCCTCCTGGCAATTTCAGCTTTCACAAAAAACTCAAGATCGGACTCCTTTTGCCAACTTTTACTGATGACTGTCACTGAAATAAGATGCTGGTCCTCCGGTGCGTAGGAGGATTGGATTAAGTTTGGAAATGAAAAATTATTGATTGGAGAGGCAGGACTTCCATCTAGATAAAGAAAAGCCTTGGGGGTGCCGGTTTTATTTTTAGGCACGCTTAAATAAAAGTAAGTTGCTTTACAGCTTTCCCGGGAAGGCAATTGCGGATAAATAAGCCTTATCGAAGGATAGTCTATCGCTAAAATAATAGCGAGAGATCTTAGAGCATTTCCTTCTTCTAATATCACCCATGAGCCATCTATAGCCTTAACTCTGGAATTAAAAAGAAATTCTGTCTTTGTTAATTTCTCTCTTATGCTTTGAGGGATCGCCTCCATTCCTTCTTCCGGTAAATAAGCCTTGCCAAAAGCAAAGTATTTAAGAAGGGTCAAGAATCGATAGAGGGGGATTTCCAAGGCATCGCTTAAAAAAACTCCCCTAAAAAAAGGGACTAAAAAACGATTAAGAAAGTTAGGGTCTAAAGATAATTCGGAAAGGGCGCTTTGTGTTTTTGCGTGAAGTAACTCCTTTTTTAACAAACCTGCCTTGAATTTTAAAACAAGGACTCCTAACTTTCCAAAAGATCGGAGATCTTTTGATTTTAGGGAATTAAAGGAGAATGGAAGTGAAAAAGGAGAGCTTATAATTTTTTCGTCATCAAAAGTGCGAATAAGAGCAGCTTGAGGAAAAGCCCTTAACCTTAAATCTTTAAAGTCTACAATGTCAAAAAGAGCCTTGTAGCTTGATAAAACTACTTGAAAGCCACGGTCTAATAAAAACCCTTTTACCTTATCAGTGACAACTCTTCCCCCTATCCTACTACTCTTTTCAATAACAATCGGATGATATCCCAGGCGTTCTAGATAAAAAGCGGCAGACAAGCCAGAAAGGCCCGCACCGATTATGAGAATAGACATATCGGCTCCTTGGCAAAAAGCCCCCACTTCCCTATGTAAAGTTTAACACAAAATAACTTTTAATTATTTTTTTTACTAAAGAAATATGATTAATTTTTTTTAAATTTTAATCAAGTCTAACAAATTTATTTCATCTTGACAGGGGTTATAAACAGAGCTATACTATAATAGGAATGGGAAGGGGATTTAGCCTTATGATAAAGGCAGTTTTTTATTCTATTTTTTTCCCTTCCCAAAATAAGATATAATACTAACGCCATCCCTCCACTTTAAAGGATCCCTTTCCCTCTAACTTAGGTTCTTTATGGAGGTTTTTTGGAGTGTAAAGCATTATGGGCGAAAAAACGGAGAAGGCGACCCCTAAAAAACTTAGGGACGCAAGAAAAAAAGGCCAGGTAGCAAAGTCTCAGGACTTGCCTTCAGCTTTTACTTTTATCGCCTCTTTGTGGATTACAATTGCCATGATGGGTTTCCTATATAAGAAAATTAGCGCTTTTCTACTTAACACTTTTGAAACCATAACACGAGATGGGCTTCACTTAATTATTCCAAGTTACTTTTTAGAAGCGTTTATCATAATTTTCCTTTGTAGTATTCCGGTTATGCTTTTAGTGTCCCTTGTTGGCATGACGATAAACTTTTTATCGGTTGGCCCGGTTTTTGCTCCGGAAGTATTTAAATTCGATATTAAAAAGTTTGACCCTGTTCAAAACTTAAAAGCAAAATTCAAAGTTAAAACCCTTTTTGAACTTGTAAAGTCTATCTTTAAGATTACAGTTGCTGGATACTTAATCTATGGGGTTATGTATAATGCCCTCCCTGTCTTGATTCACACAGTCAATCAAGACGTTGAGGTGGCTCTATGGGTTTTTTATAATTTCTTAATGGAAGTTATCTTTAAGGTCGGTATTTTCTTTATTGCGGTGTCCATCATTGATTTCGTTTTCCAGAAAAGAAACTTTGCCAATGAGATGAAGATGGAAAAGTTTGAGGTTAAGCAAGAATATAAGAACACAGAAGGCGACCCTCACATTAAAGGAAAAAGAAGACAAATAGCGCAAGAGATTGCCTATCAAGAAGGTCCGTCAGGAGGAGTCAAAGGAGCGCAAGCTCTCGTTACTAACCCGACTCACTTAGCTGTGGCCATCGGTTATAAAAGAGAGATGGATCCGGCTCCTTATATTCTTGGCATGGGAGAAGGAATCCTTGCCGAACGAATGATTGATATTGCCAAAAAAAATGATGTCCCTATTGTACGTAATATAGGCCTCGCTCACAAACTTTGGGAAGAAGGCGAACTTTATGAGTTTATTCCCGAAGATACTTATGAAGCTGTAGCTGAAATTATCAGATGGGTTCAAGAGCTTCAAGTTGACCCGGCAAATGCGGGAAGCTATACTGGAGAATTTTCGGAGATATAAAGAATGTTCCAAACACTAAAAAAGATTCTGGATGGAATAGCTGCAAGACTTGCCGGCGAATCCGGGGCTATCAATCGAAGTAGCGACGTTGCGCTTGCCATAGTCATTATAGCGATCCTCGCAATGATCATTATACCGGTTCCTCCCTATGTAATCGACTATTTAATCGCTTTAAACTTAACAATTTCCGTTATGCTACTCATGGTAGCTCTTTATATCCCAAGCGCCCTTCAACTCTCAATTTTCCCCTCCCTTCTGCTTATCACAACTCTTTATCGATTGGGCTTAAACATTGCTTCTACAAGACAGATCTTGCTTAGAGGAGATGCTGGAGAAATCATCTTCCAGTTCGGTAACTTCGTTATCGGGGGGAACTTTGTTGTCGGGGGGATTATCTTCCTTATCATTACCCTTGTTAACTTTATCGTTATTACAAAAGGAGCTGAAAGGGTCGCAGAAGTTGCCGCAAGGTTTACATTGGACGCCATGCCCGGTAAACAAATGAGTATCGACGCTGACATGCGAGCCGGTATTTTGGATTCAAACCAAGCGAGGGAAAAACGTCTAACCATCCAAAAAGAAAGCCAGTTATATGGTGCGATGGATGGTGCGATGAAATTCGTTAAAGGGGACGCTATTGCGGGAATTGTCATTACCATTATCAACGTTATCGGCGGTATTATCATCGGGATGACTATGTATGGAATGGACGCAATGCAATCAGTGCAAAAATATTCTGTCTTATCTATAGGTGATGGTCTTGTTTCCCAAATTCCTGCGCTTCTTATCTCAATTACTGCAGGTATCGTGACAACGAGGGTTACAAGCGATAAAGGCGATATTAGCTTAGGATCTGAAATTTCAGGCCAGCTATTTAAACAGCCGAAAGCGCTTCTGATTGCATCAGCCTTCTTAATGGGCATGGGCATATTACCTGGCTTTCCAACAGCTCCCTTTATGATTCTTTCTGCATGCTTGGCGTTAATTGGATATGCCCTTTGGACAAGCGAGGATGAAAGCGCTGTAGCAACAGACGGCAGCGGCATGATGAGCTCGGGTGGCAGCACCATCTCCTCTTCTAAAGGAGGGCCTCCAAAAACTACTAAAAAAACGGGTGTTCCGGAACATCAGGTCATATCAGGCGGCGGGATCGACAACTACGCCTTAACCCTACCGGTTATCATAGAGTGCGGAGCCGGGCTCTCCGATGAGATCAGGGAAGCTCAAAAAGTTAAAGGCGCAAGCTTTGTGGATGCCATGATTCCAAAGATGAGACAAGCTCTTTACGCAGATCTAGGCGTTCGATTTCCGGGGGTTCACGTCAGAACCGATTCCCCTATTTTAGAACCTGATGAGTATTCGATTCATTTAAACGAAGTACCGGTGGTTAGAGGCAAAGTATTAAAAGGCTTTGTTCTTACGAACGAAAACGAAGAAAACTTAAGCCGCTATAATCTGACTTTTACCTCTTATAAAAACTCTCTTGGACTCCCCTCTCTCTGGGTAGAAGAAAAATATGTGGAGCTCCTCAATAATGCCGGTATCAAACAGTGGCGCTCTCTTGAAGTTATGATTCTGCATCTTTCTTATTTCTTCAGGCATTATGCGAATGAGTTTGTGGGTATACAAGAAGTGAAGTCAATGCTTGAATTTATGGAAAAATCCTTTCCGGACCTTGTAAAAGAAGTCACTCGCTTGATCCCCCTTCAAAAAATGACCGATATTTTCAAAAGGCTGATCCAAGAGCAAATTTCCATTAAAGACTTAAGAACGATCCTTGAATCATTAAGTGAATGGGCCCAAACAGAAAAAGATACCGTTCTTTTAACCGAATATGTGAGATCTTCTTTAAAACGCTATATAAGCTATAAATACTCCCAAGGTCAATCGGTACTTTCAGTCTATATTCTAGACCCTGAAATTGAAGATATGGTCAGAGGAGCCATTAAACAGACGTCCGCCGGATCATACTTAGCTTTGGATCCGGATTCAGTGCAGCTGATCCTTCAAGGCGTTAGAAGCACTGTTGCCCCTCCGCCTCCGGGTGGACAGCCTCCTGTAATTTTAACGGCGATTGATGTGAGACGGTTTGTTAGAAAGTTAATTGAAATGGAGTTCACAGACATTTCTGTGGTTTCTTACCAAGAGATCATTCCGGAAATTCGAATTCAACCCCTAGGACGTATACAGATCTCTTAAGGTAAAAGCGACTTTAATAGATAGCTAACAGATTTTTGTTAGCTAGTAGACTTAAACTAAGGAGAGTTTAGTCTATGACCGATATGTCAGCCGGCAGAGTCAATGTAACCCTAGAGGCAATGAAACAGGTTGCAAGCGACGAGCAGCTCGAGCTAAGAGCAGAGCAGATCACCTCTAAGGAAGCCTTCCAAGCTTCACTTGAAGCTATGGTAAATCCTTTTGCCAGAAAAATGCAGCCCAAAAGAAAGACTAAAGCCGAGCAATTTGGCAGGGTTTCAAGGGCTCTTCAAAAAGGCGATAAGAGTGAAAGCCTTGAAAAAATTGAACAGTTTAAAGAAAAAGCTACTGATTTCGAGCGTAAAAACCCCGAGCTTAAAGCAAAAATCCTAGTACTACTACGCGATCAGATTAAACCCGGCATGTCTAAAGAGGAGATCCTGAAGAAAGTTCAAGACTTTTACCAAGACGTATCCCTTGCCGATGAAGCTTTCGAGTATTTAGAGGAGACGGCAGAAGGCGATCTCCTTCAGGAAGTTAGGGAAGCTAGAGCCTCCCTTAATGATAGCCACGGCAGAGAAATTGCTGCCGGTAGAAACATCGGTGACCTTGCAAGACAAACAGAAAATATCGGAACCCCAACTTCCCTTCGCGATCTTTACCGGGATATCACAGGAAATCCAAGGGAGCCAAATAACCTATTCCAGGAACTTTCAAATCTCTACTCCTTTAAAGATTTGCAAAAAGTCATTAAATTCCTCTTCCATGCCCTTGGAACCGACATGAAAGCTAAAGGGCCCTCGATTCCAAGAGGGATGCTGCATAGGTTGATGACAGAAACAAGGACGCTTCAAGCTATTTTAGGAGTGTACCGTTTTTTCAAAGGCCGTATGGCTTTAATGGAAAAACTTTTTGCTCAAGAAGGTCTTAAACTGCCTCAGAGATTAAATTTTGAACTGATGGCTAAGCAATTTATGACATTGACAGGCGAAAGATATCCATCGCCCGATAAAGTCTTAAAGCTTGCTGAAAAATTAGGCATCGAGAAATGGATTATCGCAAAAATCATTGTCTTTTCCCAGATGCGGGATGCGATTCGGGAAGTGGCTATCAATCAAATCTATAAATCTTTACAGCATAGGGATGAACTCTTCCAAGCCCTGATCGAAGCTTTAGAGGACCTCGAAGAAGATTGGGAAGAGGAAGAAGAAGATGAAGAGAATGAAGGCGATGATGAATGGGAAGAGGAAGAAGAATCCGATGATAAGAAGAAAAAATAGAACTCTTCAAAATCGCATTTGATTGTTCAATAAACTTTTAAGAGGTGTTTAAAATGATTACAGGTCAGCTTGGCGCCCTTTTAGAAGAGCTTGGACAAGCTCTACGCATCCCGAATCTTCAGCCGGATAGTAATGAAACCTGTCTTTTACGGCTTCAAAATGGTGTGGAAGTACAGATAGAACTTGACAGGCGTCAAAACGCTCTTATTGTGGGTGCGGATCTTGGCGAACTACCTCTTGGAAGGTTTAGGGAAGATTTATTTGAAGCCGCCCTGAAAGCTAATAATGACTCGAAAAACCCTTATGGCTTTTTTGCGTATAGTCAGCAAAAAGAGCACTTAATTCTCTTTGATCGCTTGGATTTGCATGAATTAAACGGGATCAAAATCGCTGATTTCTTAAGCCCTTTCTCAGAAAAGGCCAAGTTTTGGAAAGATTCGATTACCAATAACCAAGTTCCTCAAGGTGAAGGAAGCGGTAGTGGAATAAAACGCGGGATTTTTGGGCTGACGCCTTAAAAATTTTGTAAGAAAGGTTGCTTATGGAACAATCATCGTCCTCTCTTCCAAGATCTTACTTAGGAGAAGCTGAAGCCTTAAAGCTCTTGGATAAAATTCATGATAATGAGGAGATCGATGAAGCCATCCCAAAACTATTATCAATGGCTCAAACTCTGCTAAAAAGTCCGGATTCCAACCTAGGCCGAATGATGCTCTACTTAAGAGCAAGTTGCATGGAGCTTGATGATAAAGTTCAAGATGGCAATCAACCTTTCCAAGAACTTGTAAAATGCATCAATAACATTGCCGAAAAGCACCATTTAAGAAAATTACCTTCCTTAAAGCATGAAGAAAAGACCTTTCTTGATAGATTTAGGGATGTGGGAGCAGAGGTGCTAAAGCTTGTTCGAACAAAAGAGGAAGAAGACCTAGCTTTAGATAGCGAGTACTGGATAGAAGCAAGAGGCCTTACCCTTGATAGTGGAGATGAGAGATACCAAGGTCACTTTTATCCGGCAAAAGACACTCGCATCGGCCTTCACCTTCATAAATGGCAAACGCAAATAAATAACGACGGGCAGCCTTTTAGAGAAGTGATGAATTTTAAAACTTACCTTGAAACTTACGCAAAAGACGAGTTCGCAAGTTATGAGTCCCTAGATGTTCATTACCTTACGCCTAAAGAGCTTGACACACTTAGAGTCACCTTCGATTCAGAAGGCCTTCCCCTATTGCCAAGCAATCATTTCTCCCTTTGGCTTAATACCTATAATGACAAATACAAAACTTTCGATGATTCTTATAGAAATTTTTTAAAAGAGCTTCCTAGCGAAGAAGTTCTCAAAGAGCCAACCCCTTTGCCGCCGGGCGAATACCTCTTTTTAGTAAATACGGAAGGCGAGCTATTGATTGCGAAAAAAGTGAAAGGAGAGATGCATCACAGCAGCCTTTCTCAAGGAAAACCTGCTAAGTCAGTTGGCGAGCTAACTATTGGTGCAGATGGTAAAATAAGCTCTATAAATGCCTATAGCGGTCATTATAAACCTTTTTCAAAACACCTGATGCCTTTTTTAGAAATTTTTGAGCGAAATTCCCTTCCGTTCAGCTTTCAAATTGAAGGGCAATATCAAAATGGAAAGTCTTTTGTAATCCCCAAGGAAAATATTGAAGAGTATCTTGGGATCAGACAGGAGTTCTCTCCACTTTTAAATGCGTTTCAAATAGAGCTTGAAAAGCCCTACTCTGAAGAAACTGATGACTTAATGCTAAATCTTGTCCACTTTCAAAGAAGAGCCGGATCCGATTTAGAGCTTAAAGAAGAAATAAGACAGTTGATAACAAAACTAATGCAAAAAAAAATTTCCAACTCTCTTTCAAACGAAGCGAGTCCGGATTTAAATCTGTTAAAAGATCTGGCTAGCGTTTATAAAACACATCTGCAAACTAATGAGGAACGAACATTATTCCTATATTTAAAAAAGAAAGTCTTGGATAGCCGGCCCTCCCAAGAAGAATTGGAAGTCCTTAGATCCATTCGAGCCTCTCAAGCGCTATTAAGGAAAGAGGACTTTGAAGTTATCTCTAAAACTAAATCTTACCATAAGCTAATTTCTCTTTCTCCGGAACCTCCCGTAAGATCAAATTTAAGGGATCCTGATCTTGAAAAACTTTGGATCGAATCTCATGAAAAAGACGTTAGGGAACCTTTGAGAAAGCTTTGCGAACGTCTTGTGCATGTCAGCTTTGAAGATCTTGAAGTCAGTTTTGAAAAGAGCATCGACGCTTTTAATCTATGGATCGAAGAGCAAAAAAATAAAGATTATTTATGTGTTGTAGCCAATGGAAAAAGCAACATTTGGATGGCGGAACTAGCGCTTCCTCACTTAAGCCGGCTTCCAACGGAGATTTGGGATTCAAATTTAGATAATTTTACCAATTTTGTGATTTCTTCGAGAATGGAACATTTGCAAGCGGACCTTTATATCCCGAGCAACATCGTTTTTTTTGATGACGGCATTTATTCAGGGGAACAAATGGCCAAATTTATTTGCTTGGCCTTGGGTTCCTTTATTCCTTTACATGAAATTTTTGGAGCCCCTCCCCCAAAAATTATCGTGATCTCAGCCTATGCAACGACTTATGGAATGGATAAAGTTAAGGCTGCAGCCGAAAATTACTATCGAGTGAAAACGATGGATATTCCTTTCATAGAACGTTTAGAAGAGAAGGTCAGAAAAGGGGATGAAAGCGTCGATGATTTGGAGTCTGTTATAAAGGCTAAAGCAAGTTTAATAGAAACTAAAGAAGCGCTTGAAAGATTGAAATTAGCTTATAATTCGGAAAAGAAAAAGTGGAAGGAAGAGATAAAATCTTTATCTCCTCCACCTGATGCGCAAGAACTTTTTGAACTCAGGAAAGCTTTTGATGCAAGGAATAAGCCTTATAAAGAAGCAAAAATAGAATACAATCTAGCGCTTAGTAGATATGAAAGCGCTATTTCAGATGGTCATCAGAATCTGCAAAAAATAAAAACGGCAAGAGAAAGACAAGACAAAGTCCTGGAATTATTTTTCGACAAAATTATTGTCATGCCTTTTACCCCCATTCAAACTGTAGCTCAAGTATTAGAAGACGACACACATACTATCGATGTCTTGAATAAAATGTGGTGGCCGGAAGAAACCGGTCAAGACATATATTCAAGAGGAGCGGAAAGTCATGGCGCCTTTTATTTTGACCATAAAGTACCCGATTTGGTGTCTTTTCCTGAAGCTCTTGAATCCGGCCTTATTTTTACAAGTGATAATAGAGTTCTTACAGAAAAGGGCTATTTAGAGGGCGCAATCGTTAACCCCGATTCAAAAATCTACGATCCTTTAACAAGACCCGTAATTATTCCTTTTATTCCCAAAACAGTTCCCCCCTACAAACCGGAATTTGAATCTTTTAAAAAAGAAATTTAGAGGTTTTATGATTCATAATAATCCTATTTTTATTGGGGATTCCTATAAGGAAAAAACCTCTTTAACCTGGCACCCCAAAGAAAACTTTAAGAGTGATATTGAAGAAGTTGAGATCGTTATTAATCAAAGCAAGTCAAATATCAAAGAAGCAACGCTGCTTTTAAGATTTGAAAATCAAAAGCTTATTGAAAAACGATTCACTTTTGATCAATCTAAAAGCCTCTTAATCGGTTTTTGGGACCCTGTTTTTGAGAAAAAAGGAGTCTCATTAAATCTCAATGAAACTCAAGATCTGGCCGATAAGGTTGGCTCGCTATTTAATCAAACCCTTTTCACCATTAGCTCAACCCATAACGGCTGTCTTTTAAGAAGCAATTACTTTCAATGCGATAATGATATTAAGCCATTAGACTCTTAACCCTTGATTTGCGCCTAATCCACGGCGAAGCGCCGCAAAGTGTCAATAGATTTTTTAGATTGGCTTGAAGGCAATGTCTGAACATTGCCGAAAGACAAAGATGAAAAAGATATGACTAATTCTGGATGATTGCCGTGAGCGTAATATCTTTTCCAAACGAGGGAGGATGTTCTGCATCAACAGATTATTTCACTTTTTTGTAATTGTGATGGAGTTGGAAAATAGGGCCTTGCTTTCCGATCGGTTAGTCGCAAATCAAGGGTTTAAGTAGTCACTTTTGACACTTAAGCCTTCTTTAGAAACTGAAAGAACCATCAGGTTCTGATTGGCAAGCGGATCTCGCTCTGATATATTGTCCCACCCTAAATTAAGCGAAAGGCCGGACTTTTCAAAGGGTTGTTGAAAAAACCCTACGAGACATCTTCCGCCTTGCTTTAACTTGACTTCCCGATACACTTTTTTTTTTGCATTCTTCATAAGAGTGATTTTGTAAATGACTCTCCACTCTTCTTCACTCTTTCTAACTTGAAAGAAAACGCTTGTCACGTCAGAATTACTTTTTGGTGTAAAAGTGATTTCGCAATTCTCCCTAACACAAAAAGGAAGGCTTTCAATTGATGTAATCATTTATATAACCTTTATAATAAACTTAAATAATATTAACAATCTTAATATTTTACAAACTAAAATCTGGCTTAGAAATGAAATTATTTTTGTTAATTTATTTTCTTATTTTTCCATTTTTTACTATTTATCCGGCCCAAGAAGAAAAAGTTAAAGTTCTCTATAGCAGTTTAAACCCAAGCTCCATTTCAGAGCACTTAGCCTTTATCTATCTCTATAAGGATACCAATATGGGAGAGACGGCCCTAAGACATCTTTACCAGTTGCTGAAAATTAAGTGTGATAATTTAAAGGATTTAGCCGCACCTCCCTTAGATCCAAATCTTTGGCTCAGCTTAATATGCCAGGAAAATATTTCAGACAAGGTTTCCTTTTCAGGAAATGTTTTAAAAGATTTATCAAGACTTGGGGCTCATCTCGGAAATAGGAAATTACAAGGGAATCTGGCTCAAACTGAAAATGAAATTTTGAATCTTCCTGAAGATCAAATTGATTTAGCAAGGGCCGTTCTCTTGAACTCCCTCGATGGATCCATCGAATCCGTTTATTATTATGAAATCTTACTCGATTTGATGGCTTTAGAGATTGCATCCACTCTTCCGGCAAACGCAAGCCCCCCTGAAAAAATTGAAGCCATCAATAGTTTTGTTTTTGATAAGATGCGATTTCGTTTTCCCCCTCAATCGGTTCAAAGTATGGATCGCTATACCTTATTGCCGTCTGTCATGGATTCAAGAAGAGGGGTTTGCCTAGGGGTTTCTATTCTATACTTATCTCTAGCGCAAAGGCTTGATCTTTCTCTTGAAGCAGTCACTCCCCCGGGACACATATACCTCCGCTATTTAGATAATGGCCGGGAAATAAATATTGAAACGACAGCAAGAGGGGTTCACGTAGATACTGATCATTATCTTAACCCTTTTACAATAGCGCTTGAAACCCATTCCATCAAGGAAGTCGTCGGCCTCGCGGAAATAAATAGAGGCTCTTACTACCTAAAGAAAGGTCGTTATGAAGAAGCGCTTAATGCCTATCGCAAGGCTGAAAACTATCTTCCCGATTACTCTTCTTTACAGGAAATGCTTGGGTTTACAAACGCCCTTTTAGGCAGAAAAGAAGAAGCGTATTATTGCTTGCAAAAAGCAGCCTCAAACCCATCCAAATTCTACCTGCATAATAATACTATCGCAGAAGATTTTCTTTTAAAAAGAGTGGATGAGGAAGCCCTTCATCTATTATGCAGCGATGAGAGTGAGACAAGAAGCGATCTTGTAAAACAGAAAACGAAACTAGAAGATCTTTTAAAAAAGTTCCCGAATTTTTATAGCGGCTACTTTTTGATGGCGGAACTTTACTCTAAAATGAATCGGCCGGGAGAAACGCTCGATTGGCTTGAAAAATACCATCAACTGGATAATAGACACCCAATTTCAGCTTTTTATCTAAGCGCCCTTTTTCTTGAAAGGTCCCACTATTTGAAAGCCTGGGACTACTTTAGGCAATATGAATCATTAACCGCTCACCTGAAACCTTCAAAAGAAGTCAAATCACTAAAGAAAGCGCTTGAGGGTGCGAGTCCCTCTTAACCTTGGGTGTGTGAAGCCGTGCCGGAAAGAAGGTGAATGATAAGAACGCCTGCTATGATGAAGGAGATGCCTATAATGGCGGCTAAATCAAGTCTCTGCCCAAAGGCAAAAAAACCGATAACACTAATTAACACAATACCAACCCCTGACCAAATAGCGTAAGCCACGCCAACAGGTATAGTTAATAGAGTCAAACTTAAGAAATAGAACGAAATGGCATAGCCTAATATGGAAATAATCGAGGGGATAAATCTTGTAAACCCGTGTGAAAGGTTTAATGAAGAAGTCGCCATAATTTCAAATAACATGGCTATCAGTAAAAAAAAGTATGCCATAAATTCAAATCCTTTTTTTAATGATAGTTATTTCGGGTCAAAATTCCTATTAGAATTGTGTTTAAACCCAAGAGTAATTATGTTTTTCAAATCAAACTAATTTCTGGAAGAAAACTAATTTAAGCCTATTTTATTGAGGATTTATGTCAGGTGTAAAAATCTATACAAAAACCGGGGATCAAGGACAAACCTCCCTTTTTTCGGGCCATCGGGTAGCTAAAAACTCTCCCTATATTGAAGCTCTTGGGTCGGTCGATGAGTGCAATAGCACAATCGGCGCAAGCCTTTCTTTCTTACCCTCTGATTCTCAATTTGATAAGGTTAGAGAACAATTGATTCATATTCAGCATTCCCTATTTGATCTTGGAGCGCAACTTGCCACCCCAAGAACCATTGCTCCTCCAAAAAAAATTTCAAAAACACGTTTTGATGCTGAGGAAACCCTTAAATTAGAAAAATGGATCGACGAGATGGAAGAGACGCTTCCCCCTCTAAAAGCATTTATCTTGCCGGGTGGCCATCAAGCCGGGGCGTTATTGCATATGGCTCGCTGTTTATGCAGAAAAGCTGAGCGAAAAATTATACCTCTTGCGGAATCAGGAGATGTGGCGGATGCGGTATTAATTTACTTAAACCGGCTTTCCGACTACCTATTTGTGGCGTCAAGAAACATAAATCACCTGGGATCCATGCCTGAAACTAAATGGCGCCCTCATGAATGCACTTAGAGTCAGTCTCTTAAGAATTTGGCTTAAAAAATTAAAATTCTAAGAAAAAAGAAGGGCTTAAGCCCTTCATTATTTTTCACCTTTGAGATAAAATAGCTTTAATTTGAATTCCATTAAAATGGATCAATTTTCGCGTAAGACCGGAGGCTTATCTCATGAAGGAAAATTTTACGGACGGGGTAACAGAAGCGCTGCAAACCGCTTTTAAAGAAGCCCAAGAGAGACATTCCACTGAAGTAAACGATAACGACCTGCTTCTCGCTTTTTTAAAAGAAAAAGAGGGCTACTTCAACTCCTTATTAAATAATTTAAAAGCGAACACAACTCCGCTTGTTAGCGAACTTAAAAAAGTGTTGGAAAGCGGAGCTAAATATGTTGGCGGCGAAGCTAAGCCCCCTCATCCAAGCGTTTCTCTACAAAGCCGTATCGCTGACGCTGAATCAATTGCAAAGCAATGGAAAGATGAGTATACAAGCGGCGACCATTTCCTTATTTCATATTGGAAAAATGGCAATTCCCCCTTTAGAGAATGGAAACAAGCCACCGGCATTACCTTAAAGCAGCTCGAAGAATTTATACGAAAAATCAGAGGATCAAAGCACATGGACTCCCCTCACGCCGAACAAACTATGCAAGCTCTTGAAAAATATTGCCGCAACCTTACAGCCTTAGCCCGGCAAGGCAAAATTGATCCTGTGATTGGACGTGATGAAGAAATCAGACGGACCATGCAAGTTTTGAGTAGACGGACGAAAAATAACCCTATGCTAATTGGTGAACCGGGGGTTGGGAAAACAGCGATAGCGGAAGGGTTAGCCCAAAGGATTGTAACACAAGATGTGCCGGATTCCTTAAAGAATAAAGAACTTTTAACTCTTGACATGGGTAGTTTGGTCGCCGGTACCAAATATCGAGGAGAGTTTGAAGAGCGTCTTAAAGCCATTTTAAAAGAAATCGAAGATAGCGACGGCAAAATTATTCTTTTTATTGATGAGGTTCATACACTCGTTGGGGCGGGTTCTGCGGAAGGATCCATGGACGCTGCAAATCTTTTAAAACCTGCTTTAGCAAGAGGTTTCTTGCATTGCATCGGGGCCACAACTCTAAATGAATATCAAAAATACATCGAGAAAGATGCCGCCCTTGAAAGACGTTTCCAAACCATTTTTGTCGATGAACCAAGCCCAGAAGAGTCTATAGCCATCCTTCGAGGGTTAAAAGAGAAGTATGAGATTTTTCACGGCGTTAGAATCACCGAGTCTGCGATCCATGCAGCTGTTTATTTATCCTATCGCTATATCACGGATAGAAGGCTTCCTGATAAAGCGATCGATTTAATTGATGAAGCCGCAAGCTTAATACGCATGCAAATCGGCAGCCGGCCTCTGCCTATAGACAACAAGGAAAGGGAGCTCTCAGCCTTAATTGTCGAGCAAGAAGCTTTAAAGCGCGAGAAAGGTGCGGTAGAAGAAGGCAGACTGCAAGTCATCAGCGAAAAAATTGCCAAGATTAAAGAGGACCTTTCCAAACTTAAAGCCGAGTGGGAACAAGAAAAAGAGCTCTTAAATGACTTAAAGAAAAAGAAAGACGAGCTTGAAAGGCTAAAATTTAAAGAAGAGGAACTTGAAAGAAAAGCCGATTACAATCGGGTCGCAGAGCTTCGCTATCAAGAAATTCCGGCCGTTTTAAAGTCCATAAACGACATTCAAGAAAAATTAAATTCCAAGCCTAATCGGCTCTTGCAAGAAGAAGTCGATGAAAATCTGATCGCTCATATTGTTTCTAAATGGACAGGCATTCCGGTTCATAAGATGATGGAGGGTGAAGCTGAAAGGCTTTTAAATCTTGAAAAAGAGCTTTCAAAACGAGTGGTTGGACAGGAAATGGCGGTTCACTCTGTTTCTGAAGCTATCAGACGGTCAAGAACAGGCCTTGGAGACCCGGGAAGACCGGTTGGCGTCTTTCTATTCCTCGGTCCAACCGGGGTTGGTAAAACAGAGCTTTCCAAGGCTTTGGCCGAGTTTCTATTCGATGAGGAAGAAGCCCTCATTCGTTTAGATATGTCAGAATACATGGAAAAGCACTCTGTAGCCCGAATGATAGGCTCGCCTCCCGGCTATGTTGGGTATGAAGAAGGCGGCCAGCTCACAGAAGCTCTTAGAAGAAGGCCCTATAGCGTTGTTCTCTTAGATGAAATTGAAAAGGCAAATCATGACGTGTTTAATATTCTTCTACAGATCTTTGATGACGGACGGATCACCGACAGCAAAGGGCGGGTCGTCAATTGTAAAAACGCGCTTTTTATCATGACCTCAAATATCGGCTCGGATAAATTACTCTCTAAAATGGAAGAAAAGAAAACTTCTTTAAATAAAGAGGAAATTCTTGCCGTTTTAGAACCTGCCATTAAGACTCATTTTAGACCCGAATTTATCAATCGCCTCGATGATATCCTTCCCTTCCTCCCCTTGCAAGAAAAGGACATGGAAAAAATTGTTCTTATCCAACTGCACCAAGTGGAAAAGCGCCTTCAAGAGAGAAAAGCCGCTCTTATCTGGAAAGAAGACGTTGTAAAATTCTTAGCTAAAGAAGGTTACGATCCGCATTTCGGGGCGCGCCCTCTAAAAAGACTCATTCAACAAGATGTGGTCAATATGCTAGCCAAGGCAATCCTGGAGGGAAAGGTGCCCCCGGGCTCTCGTATCGAACTTTTTCTTAAAGGGGATCATATAGATTTTAAGATCACAAAAAATTAAATTAGTTATAATAAAATTGTAATTTAATTTTACAAAAGCGAAGTCTCTTTAAAAACTAAAAACTCTCTTATTGCAAATTAATCAGATTTATCTGATATTATAAAAATGTCTTTGTTTATTAAGATCTTACAAATTATGCATTAAGGAGAATAATATGAGAGTGGATGAATTAAATCTTAAATCTACTGATTCTGTAAACAACGGGGCTTATTTAGTTGAATTAAAAGTTGGCAAAGCAACTCTCAATTCAGCCGAAAAGACCAATTCAGTTTTTGCAATGATAGTAGTGCCTATTTCTGAAGACGTTAAAAGCTCAGAAAAGCAGGGCTTATACAACGAAATTGCTAAAAATGAGGGTTTTGCTGTAGCAAATTTTGAAAACGGAATCCTCAAATCCGTGGAAATGACCCAAAAAATGTATGATATAGCCATTTCCGGAGCTGTCGAAGAAATTTTTATTAAAAGTGGTAGTGGATACAAACCTTTGACGCAAAATGTTGATCCTATTGTTTTAAAAGACGAAGACGTGAAACTGTTAGACAGCGCTATAAGAACTCAATGGCATTTGAAAAAGCAAGATAAGAAAAAAGGCAACTGCGTGATTTCTTAAAATTTACATAAAGGGAGTGTCCAGCAACAAACACTCCTTTTATTCCTTTCATGGGGAAAAAAATTCCCTTGTATTTTTAGAAAAGATAAAGATATAAACTATATTTACAATAAAATATTACTATTAAGTAAGATTATTTTAAAAAAATCACACAAAAGGTGGTATAATAAATTTACAAAGAAATACATTGTGAGTTTATTATGGCTCGGTTTTCTAGCATACAAGGTTCAGGCATACCAGATATACCACCTTCAACAATTTCTGAAGCTTCAGCTCCAAAAGGAAGCGGAAAGGTCACTGTCCACTTTCTTAGTAAAAATGGCCTATCCGATTTAGGTTCTCAAAATCTAGTTGATATTAAAATTAAAGAAGCAAAAACCCCGGAAAAAATTCATAAATATATGAATGAAAACCGGGACTATGTCCTTCAGTATGGCGAAAACGAATTTAAATTCAGCGAAAGCTTACAATCGAAAATACAAGGCAAAGCCATTAATGAAATCAAAATTAAGAACGCCAATGGCCAGGTTAGGGTACTAAAAGGAAGTTCAGTTAAAATTGGGACAATGACCGGAGAAGAATCTCGATATTTATCTCAAGCTCTTGAAAAAATTCTAAATCAAGCTCTAGAAAAGAAATTGATGGATGAGAATGAGAGAATCAAAAGCAGCACCAAATTCGGAAAAAGCAAAGAAAAAGAAGCTCAAACCCCTGCCTCCTCGGATAAACCAGACCCAGATAGCCTTTATAAAGAAAAAAGAATCACTGTCAAAAGCCAAACTCTAAAGGATTCCCTTGCCAATCAGTCTGAGTTAGAAGCTTGGGCAAAAGCATCAAGAGAAGCACGTGAAAAAGAAAAAGAAAATGAAAGAGAATTCAATATTAGGCAAATCGTGCAAAATTCTGTAAAGTCATACGCCCAAAAAAAGACTAGGGAAAAAGAAGAGAATCGTAAAGGAGAAATAAAACAAGAACCTCACCCTTTAACTCCTGAAGTAAAAAAATCCCCTCGTAGTAAATCATAATTGGTTAATTTAGATTGAGAGGTCATTTATGGATCCTGCTAATTTTTCACAGTTTTCTAATAAATCTAACTTTGATTTTGAGATTGGTCTTATCAAAGGAATGAAGGACATTAACGCCGGAAATGTCAAAAATATTACGGTTCTTTATCTTGATGAAACAAGCGGCAAATTAGATAAATTAAAAGAATATTTCGAGGCCGGCCGACTTGTCTTTATCGATGAAAAAAACCACATCAAACTGTCTGAAGAGTTTTATAAGGAATTTGGAGACCGCATTGAAAAGGTGGAATTAATTAGCTCTAAAGGCAAGGTTAAAGAAGTCATAGAAAATGAAGGCGCTAGTATCTCAAGTATGACAGGCGAGGAGTCTGAACATTTGAGCCAAGCTGTCGCGGTTTTATTGCAAGCAGCTGCCGAAAATAAAAGAGTTGCCAAAGAAGAAAAAGGTGAAAAGTCCTCTCTTAATAAAGATGAAAAAAGTCATAGGAGACAAGCTGAGAGAAGCTCTATCAGAAGTGAATTTCAAGTAAAGGATGCCGCCAGTATAGAGAAGAACAAGGAAGGGGGCCGCTTAAAAGAGCTTGAAAAGCAAAACGCAAAACGAAAAGAGGAGCAGGAATTGAAAAAAGCCGAGAAGTTTGAAGAGCTCCATCACCGCATCGTTCAAGAGTCCACAAGAAACTATGATCGAAAAAAACAAGAAAAGAAAGAAATCGACAAAAAAGAAGATAGCGGCCAGTCAATCTAGGGGCTAATTCTTCTAAGACTATAAAAATCCTTTTTTTATTTTCTTTAAGTTGTTACGTTTCCTTCCTTTCCACCTTCTACCCCTTAAAGAATGTCGATATTGAAATTTTTATTAGCTCTCCCCTTTCTTACAACCCCTCATCCAGATAGCGCCAAGATAGTTGAAATAAACCTAAAAGATAACGCTTTCATTATGCTTGAAGGCGGCGCTACGCTCGAACCTAGGACGTTATTTCTTAAAATATGACTACTCTTTCACAAAAGCTTCAAAAATTGTTTGAAAGAGTTTTAAATCTATAAGCCTTACTTTATGCAAATGGAAGTAAACCATCATTAAGCTAAAGCCAAGGGTCGGACTAAACGCCGAAATAAAAAAGGCGGCAGCGTAAGCGGAGGCTTTTTTTACCCACGAAATATGATCATTCGCCATTCTATTAAGCCAACGGCTCTTCCTTAAGAAAAGAGCGCTTGCCAAAGTGGATAAAAAGGCCGTAATTGAGAGAAAAAGAATAAAAGGGATAAAGAGAAGGCTGCTGATAAAAGCGATAATGCGGGGCATTATTTTAAATTTGGAGGAATGAAGTCTCTCTATGGCCTTAAAAAAGTCAAATTCTAAAGACATTACCTAAGCCGTTTAATTTTGTTAATTCCGTTAAGTGCCGCAATCCTATAGGCTTCGGCATAAGTCGGGTAATTAAAAATCTGATCTATAAAATAATCGATTTTAGCATGGAAGCTTACTGCGACCTGGCCAATATGAACCACTTCCGCAGCATTTCTTCCAATCACATGAATCCCTAAAATTTCAAGGGTTTCCTTATGAAAAATAAGTTTCATTAGTCCCGAAGTGCCGCCTACAATATGGCTTCTTGAAATTTCATAAAAGTAAGCCCTTCCTACTTCATACTGAAATCCAAGTTGTCTAAGCTCATCCTCTGTATAGCCGCAGCAAGAAATTTCAGGAATAGTCCAAATAGCGATAGGATAGAAGGTCGGAAAATGGTGAATTTCTGCACCGCAAGCATGCCTTGCCGCAAGCCTTCCTTGTTCCATACTTGTTGATGCCAAACAAGGTCCCCCAATGACATCTCCAACCGCGTATATATGCGAATTACCCGTTTGGAAGAGCGGGTTTACGGAAAGATACCCTTTTTCATTTTTAGACAAACCCACATTTTCGAGACGAAGCGATTCCGTATTCGCCTCTCTCCCCAAGGCATATAAAAGACAGTCCGCTTCAAGAGAAGAGCCGTCCTTAAATTGAACAAAAGCCTTATCCCCAATTCTCTTTATTTCAGTAGGTTCTTTTTTACCTCTAAACTTAAGGCCGATATCTGTTAAAGCCGTTTGCAAATGTATCCCGATTTCTGCATCTAAAAGAGGCAGAATATGATCCTTTCTGTCAATAATTGTGACTTCCGTGCCAAGAGCTGCAAAAAAGCTTGCGTACTCAGAACCTATAATACCGCCCCCTAAAACAATCATGGTATTGGGAACTTTATCAATCCCAAGAAGACGGGTGGAGTCTAAAATAACTTCATTATCAAAAGGCACCCCTGTCGGGTTGCGAGGTTTTGAGCCTGTCGCGATAATAAAAAAATCGGCTCTTATGGTATAGGCAAGACGGAATTCCTTATCGAGAACAAGAAGAGTATTCGGGTTTTCAAATCTCCCAAGACCGCTAATAAATCGGATGCCGTTTTTTTTAAATTGCCTCGCAATCATCGTTTTTTCTTCGTTGATAACTTGGGAAAGACGACTATTTAAATCTTGAATGGAGACATCTTTTATATCACGGACATCACGATATTGGCGCTCGTAGAATCTTGTAAGATCTATAATTGCTTCTCTCAAGGATTTGGAGGGAATCGTTCCATTATAAAGACAGTTGCCTCCCGGATCGGCATCTTTTTCCACGACAATGACGCTTCTGCCGAGTTTAGCCGCTTGAATAGCCGCTTTTTGCCCGGCAGGACCAGACCCGATAACCACTACATCCGTTTTTAATTCTTCCATCTGCCTATTACGCTTAAAAGTACAGGAATCTGCTTAGTAAAATCTAAGGTATAATAAAAACCCTAAGATTCGTCAAATTAAAATTTAACGGATCTTTATCTTAACATTTTTACTATCATTGATTTAAAAGTTCCTCTTAGGGGAAACCCTTTATTTACCCTATGTTGTCATATTTCAACAATCTTGGTAAAATGGTATTTGAGAGCATGATTTAAGTTAACTTTCTTAAAAACCTTGAATTTTAGGGTTTTACTTATGGCAAAAACAAATTTTACAAAAGTAGAAGGTTTTCTTGATGAGGGCATGCGTCAAATCGCTTTAAATAAACTTTTAGATGAAGCGGATAAAGCTCAAGGCAAACCCGTTAAGAAAAAAACGAATCTAACCAATGAGCAAAAAGAACTATTACGCTACATCGAAACTAATTTATCTCGTTTAAAAGAAGTCGACCCTAAAATTTTTACAAAACTCAAAGTTAAAAAATCCTCCGTTGATAAATTATTAAAGAATACTCAGTCCCTTCAGGAAGTAGATTGGAAGCACCTAAGCGGCTTAAAGAAAAAAATTGATTCCCTTCTGATTGAATACTTCCCCAAAAAAAGCAACGAGGAGCAAATCGAGAGCGAACAACTGCGCCATACAAAGAAGCGTTTCAATGTGAATGAAAAATGGCTCCCTCTTAAGTAATTCTGTCTTTTCCTCTTAACATCTTATTCCACAATAAGATAATTTGCGTCTTGCAGGAAATTAACAAAACCTGTAGATTTAGTGCTTCATTTACAACGTTAACTTTAAGCGTTAGTAAATAAAGATGAAAAGCTTAGGTCGCAAGACAAACAACGATCCGAGTTTGAAGCTTACGTTAAGCAATAAAGTGTTAAAGCAAAAGGGCGTATAGCTCAGTTGGTAGAGCTCCTGTCTTACACACAGGCGGTCATAGGTTCGAGTCCTGTTGCGCCCAACTCGTTTACTTTTGCGGGAGTAGTTCAATTGGTTAGAGCACCGGCCTGTCACGCCGGAAGTTGCGGGTTCGAGTCCCGTCTCTCGCGATCACTATTCGTATGGCCTCAAGCAATTCATAGCTTGAATAGACTTCCTTCGAAATTCGCTTTGATTGAAAAATTTAGCAAAAAAGATGTTAAAAAAAGTCTTTTTTAAACAATCAAATAGAATCTCGAACAAAGTCTAATAATATTCGATAACCTTTTTCGAAGAAGGGGTCCATGCAGTCAACAAAACCGGTTTCAAGCAAGTCATTTTTTTATGAAGCGTTTATCTATGCTGTCATTGCACTAGGTGCTTTTTTAGCTGCCTTCTCCATCGAAGTTTTTTTGATTCCAAGTCGCTTGATCGACGGAGGCATCGTGGGGTTAGCTATGATTTTCGCAAAATTAACCCACCAGAAATACCTTCCCTTTTTTCTTATTCTTTTTAACCTTCCCTTTCTTTATTTAGCGTTAAGGGCGATCGGAAAAGTCTTTTTGATTCACTTCCTATATGCGGTTCTTTTATTCGCAGGCTCTCTTATCTTTATCCATCACTACTTGCATTGGGAATTTCTTGGCGAAACATTAGAGGTCGTTGTCATCGGCGGCGCCATTTTAGGCATAGGCCTAGGTCTTATCATCCGTTACGGAGGTTGTATTGACGGGACGGAGATTTTGGGAATTATTCTTTCGCAAAAAGCCGGTTTTAGCGTCGGTCAAGTGGTGCTTGTTTGCAACATATTCATTTTTGGAAGCGCCGGCCTTATCTTCCAGGACTGGCACACTCCCCTTCTTTCATTAATCACTTACATGGTGGTTATTAAAGTGATGGACGCTGTGATTGTCGGGATGGATGAGACAAAATCTGTCATGATCGTCTCTTCTCGATCTAAAGAAATCTCTGAAGCCATCATCCATGAACTTGGCCTTGGCCTAACCGTAATGTACGGCAGAGGCGGATTTTCCGGCGACGAAAGAGAGATTCTCTATGTTATTGCCGAGCGTTTGCAGCTTGCTGAATTAAAAGAATTGATTCACCGCTACGACTCCAACGCTTTTATTGCTATTGAAAACCTTCACGAGGTAGCCTACGGCAAAAGCAACCCTGTCAGTGGCAGAAAGAGCCAAATTGGAAAAATAATCAAGCTTTTATGGTCAAGTTCCCAAAAGAGCTAATATGGACGTCGCTTTAGATGAAATAGTTGCCAAAGCCAAAGAATTAGGCTTTGATGATGCTAAAGTGACAGAGCCAACAGTTCCGGAAGAGGATATACTTGCCTATTTTTCCTGGCTTGATGAGGGTTTGCAAGCCGACCTTCATTACATGGAAAATAAGATCCGTGTTGAGCCGAAGAATCTTTTGCCGGGAGCTAAGTCCGCCATTTTCTTTGCTAGCTACTATAAACAGCCAAAAGAAGATTTTAAACCCGGGATTGGAGTCATCGCCTCTTATGCAAGAGGAAAAGACTATCATAATATCCATAGAAAAAGGCTCAAACAGTTTATCTTCTGGCTCGACACTAAAACGCTGAATACAGCTTCTTTTAAAGCCTTTAGCGACTCTACTCCCATCCTAGAGAAAGCTTTAGCTCAAAAAGCAGGGCTTGGCTTCATGGGGAAAAACACGCTTTTAATTCATAGGAAATTGGGTACTTTCTTTTTGCTATCCGGCATTTTGACAACCCTTGATCTTCCAAAAAGCGTCTCCCTTCCAAGAATGCCAAGATGCGGAAGCTGCAATAGGTGCATCGACGCCTGCCCAACTGGCGCTCTTAAACCTTATAAATTGGATGCTGCCAAGTGCCTCTCTAATATTTTAATTGAATCAGACGGGCCGGTCTCTGAAACTATAAAGAGTAAAAACCCGGGTTATGTCTTCGGATGCGATATTTGCCAGGATGTTTGTCCGCACAATGCGAGAAAAAAACCGTCTACCCACCCCGATTTTTCAGGAGAGTCAGGCTTTGGCTCTTATTTGGATGAAGACACTCTATCAAAAATTGAAAACAACCCTGAGCTTCTTTTTGGAACGCCTTTGAAGAGAAGAGGGTTTAAAGGCTTACGTGAAAACGCTAAAAGCCTTCCTTGGAAATTGGAGTCCAATGAGGGCTTAAACCCGTGATTTTGATAATCACGAGGTAATCTCAATCTTTCCTGAAATAAGTGGAAGAAATTTTAAAAACACTAGGCTTAATGTTTTTTAATAAAGAGTAAGAGGCGTTTTCAGCTTCGTTTGATAACAACTTACCTCGCGGGATAAGTTCTGTAATGGTTTGACTTCCGGCCCCTTCTTCTGAGACATAAACCAAAATTCCAAGAATTTTCAAAACGCCGCGAAACCCTTTGCAACGAACCTTAGAAGGAAGTGTGTCTTCTTTTTCTGTCCAACCTGATTCCGAACTTAAAATATCTCCGTAAGGCGCTTGGTTAAGAGGACATCGTCTTGAAACATATTTATAATTATCAACAAACTTTGGAATCATATTATTAAGTCTTTGGTTCAAAAAATAGTTAATTGATAATTTTATCTAATTTATTATTTAATTCCAATTAAATTTACATATTCTTAATAAAACTCTTTTAATAAATCTCTCTCTTCCCCTAAAAAAACTTCTTGATTGATTAGCCTCCTTAGAGAGATCATGCTGATTTTAAGAGGATTGGTAAAACTATGGCGCAGATTCCAGATAATGACAAACAAAGGGCCCAAAGACTTTTAGCCATTGATTCCTGGCGGGTTTTCCGAATTATTTCTGAATTTGTAGACGGATTTGAGACCATGACGGCGCTTGGTCCTTCTGTCTCAATCTTTGGATCCGCAAGACTGCCGCCTGCAAGCCCCTACTACAACATGGCCATCGATGTAGCCGCTTTAATTGCTAAAAAAGGATTTGCAGTCATCACAGGAGGCGGGCCCGGACTCATGGAAGCTGCCAATAAAGGCGCTCAATCCGTTGGCGGAAACTCATGCGGTTTAAGTATCGCTTTACCGACAGAAGATGATTCCAATGCCTTTATTGATAGAAGGTATCGCCTTAATTTCCGCTACTTCTTTATTAGAAAAGTGATGTTTATCAGGTATGCGCAAGGCTATGTCTTTTTGCCGGGCGGCTACGGCACGCTTGATGAGCTTTTTGAAGCCCTAACTTTGATTCAAACCGAAAAGATCAACTCTTTTCCGATTTATTTAATGGGAAAAACCTACTGGGAAGGGCTTCTTGATTGGCTCCAATCCACCGTCCTTGAAAATGGTTGTGTGTCGCAAAAAGATTTAAGCTTGCTTCAAATTACCGATGATCCGGAAGAAGTGGCTCTGGGAATTGATAGACATTATAAGAATTGCAAAGGCCAAAGAAATTTCTAAGAAGGGGCTTTTCACCCCTTCCCATATCAGTTTTAATTATACCTTGCACTATAAGGGTTATTTGGACCTCGACCGTCTCGTCTTGCGCCTCTTGGATCATGCTGTGAGGCTCCACGAACTTGTTGGCTTGCCCCTCTTGGATCATGCTGCAAACCTCCACGAACGGCTCGGCTTGCGCCTCTTGGATCGTGAGGGTTATAGGTAACATTCCTATTTTGCTGCGAAAGCGGCACTTGAGGTATTGGCATGGGCGGGGTTGGCCTTGGCACTGTCGACAAAACTGTCGGTTGTGTCGTTACACTTCTAACCAATAAAGGCGGCGCCTGTTGCGGATAAAGCGGGATTGGACTTAGGATACCCTGAGTTCCATAATTATTTTGAAACCCCTGCGGTGTCGGCGGTAATCCGCTTTGTCCCGAACCCGGAACCACATGGCCCCTATAGACATCTTGACCTTGACCTGGAATCATAATTTTTCTCCTTTTATTGGTTAAAACCCGTTTTCACATGTGCCGCAAGCATAATTTAACATATTTACGTTTAAAAGAATATTTGGGTGGCTTGAAAACCAAGAGTCATTAATCCCTAAAATAACAGTGTCATTAACGACCCATTTTTTCAATACAAGGTCATCTGCCGGAGAAATTCTCCAAATAGAGCCGTCATCTAAACAAATTTCGCGGTTAAAATAGTCAATCGCAATAATCCATCTTGTATAAATTCCATTGTAAAGAGGTCCAAGAGCCAGATTTACCTCAGCATCTGCGCCGGTATTCTGATTGACAAGACGGAACTGGTAGGCTGAAAACCAGCTATGATTGGGAAGAACTAAAATAGTGTCGCTAACAAGCCAGTCTAAAGTCTTATAGCGATGTTCCCATCTTACATTCCAGATAGAGCCATCCACTAGCGTCACTTGGTCTCCAAAGGCAGTTACAGCAACCGGTCTATAGAAAACGCCTTGATGCGAAGTATAGTAGGTCGCTCTTGCTGCAAGGACTTCCTCTTTTGGCACGGATTCATCTTCGAGATTGTCTTTATTTATTTCGTCCGCAACTTTTTCCTGACCCAGGGTCACTAATTCTTCTATGGGAGAAATCTCAAGCTCGCCTTCGGGGATTCGAATTTCTTCAAGGGTTGCGGCATCTTCACTTTCTGTCTCTTCAGTTTCATGTGAAAGCTCTAGAGACTTTCTTTGAAATGCCATTTTAGCACGCAATTCCTGGATATGAACCCATTCTGAATGAGGCAAGCTTCTTGTACCGACCGGAATATGGTCCTCATCCGTATTATGATCTTCGCAGCAATGATCGCCTTGAGAGCACATGAGCGCACGTTTCATCGTATTTTTTAGGGAAAGGGCATTTTCGCATCTTTCTTGCTTTTCTTGGGCTTCATCATGCCTATAATCATCTGCATAAGTCGTTCCATAAGTGACGAGCGCTGTCATAAGTACGGTTGTCAACCATCGGTTTCTATTATTCATAGCATTCCTTATAAATTAGTTTTGTTTAATAAAAGCTTTTAAATGCTTTTTCCCAATATTGAGGAGCTTGTTTTAAGGTAAAATTAAGATCAGGTTAATATTTATAACATAAGTATTTTTAAGGGTTTAGCAATCATTTTGGCCTATTTGGGCAAGATTAAAATCGTATTATCAAGCCCAAAGGCCTATTTAAGAAGCCGGTTTTCCCGGAATAAACGCCAAAAATTAAATATTTTTGACGTTTAAGCTTCACCGCCGAACTTACAACCTTCAGCAATCAATCGATCGATGTAATTTAAATTATATTCTGAACGCAAGAAAGAGGGGTCTTCCAGCATGAATAAATGAAAAGGGATGGTAGTTTTAACACCCCCTATATGAAACTCTCTTAAAGCTCTCTTAGCACGCTGAATAGCTTCTTCCCTTGTGGCTCCTTTCACAATTAACTTTGCGATCATAGAGTCATAGTTTGGTGGAATAACATAACCGGAGTAGCAAGCGCTATCCACTCTAACGTTAGGGCCGCCCGGCGGTAAATAATACTCAAGTTTGCCAGGAGAGGGCATAAAATGAGAAGCCGGGTTTTCGGCATTGACCCTAAACTGAATGACATGGCCTTTGTATTGAATATCTTTTTGTTTAAAAGGCAAAGGCTCTCCCCTTGCAATACGAAGCTGCCACTCCACTAAATCAATACCTGTCAATTCTTCTGTAACAGTATGCTCTACTTGAATTCTAGTATTGACTTCCATGAAGTAATAGTTGCCATCTTGATCTAAAAGGAACTCAACGGTACCGGCAGAATAGTAGCCGGCCGCTTTCACAACGCGAATGGCTGCCTCTCCGATTTCCTGCTGTTTGGCAGGCGATAAAATGGGAGAAGGGGTCTCTTCAATAAGTTTTTGACGTCTTCTTTGTATCGTGCAATCACGCAAGTTTAAATGGACATAATTCCCATGCTGGTCCCCTAATACTTGCACCTCGATATGTCTTGGGTTTAGGATCATTTTTTCAAGGTACACTTCGGGATTGCCAAAACTAACTTCAGCTTCGGCTCTAGCAGCTGCAAATTGCTTTTTGAATTCTTCTAAATTGTGAGAGATTCGAATGCCTTTACCCCCGCCGCCGGCGACCGCCTTAATAAACACCGGAAACCCGATTTGCTCCACTTCTTTTAAAGCTTTATCAATATCTTGCACAATTCCTTGCGACCCCGGAATAACAGGGCACTTTACAGAACGGGCAGTCTCTTTTGCCTTAGCTTTATCGCCAAGGGCTTGAATCGCTTCCGCAGTCGGTCCAATAAAGGTTATCCCGCAGCTTTTGCAAATAGAGGCAAAATTGGCATTTTCACTCAAGAAACCATAACCCGGATGGATAGCATCAGCCCCTGTTATTTCGCAAGCTGATAAGATGTTCGGGATTCGAAGATAGGATTTATGGGAAGGGGCTTCCCCGATGCAAATGGCTTCATCTGCATGAAGGACATGAAGCGCTTCGCTATCCACTTCCGAATAGACAGCAACTGTTTGAAGTCCGAGATCATGGCAAGCTCTTATAACTCGAACCGCAATCTCGCCTCTATTGGCTATTAGTACTTTTTGCATGAAATGACCCTTTTAAGCCTTAGGGCTCAATTCTAAAAAGCGGGGTTCCAAATTCTACCGGTTGGCCATTTTCGACAAGTATCTCAATAATACGGCCTTTAATGCCTGCTTTAATTTCATTCATAACTTTCATAGCTTCGATAATGCAAACTACGCTGTCTGACTGTATAAGATCCCCTACTTTAACAAAGGGAGGATCGTCGGGAGAGGGAGCTAGATAATAAGTTCCAACCATGGGAGATTTTACAACCTCGCCTTTCTTTTGTTTAATAGCATCGCCTGCTTCATTTTCCTGACCGTTTCTTATGGTTGTAGGGGGCTGAGAGGCTCCGGTAGCCTTGAAAAAAGGCATTTCTTGTTTGGAAAAAATTCGATCTTCTCTATTTTCGGCAGCTTTTAAATAATCAGGGATCGTTGCAAGTTCTGCCGGAAATTTATCGTCATGACGCTCCAAATCCAGCTCGTAATTCTCTTCTTTGATTTTAAGCCGCTTGGTTCCTGTTCTCTCCATCGCTGCCATTAATTCTTTAATTTGTCTGAGATCCACTTTTTCCTTACCTTTGTCACTTTAGAATCGATTGGGCTTAAATTCGTTTAGACGCGTTGAATGTATTCGCCTGTTTTGGTGTCGACTTTAATGATGTCCCCTATTTCAATAAAGGGAGGTACTTCAATTTTTGCCCCGGTTTCGAGAATGGCCACGCGGCTGCCATTCGTCACAAGAGGGCCGTCTTCATCACCTTCAAGCCTTGAAACCATAAGCTCTAAAAATTGGGGAAGCTCAAGGGAAAAAACCGCCTCTTCATGATAGGCCGCTTTTAACTCAACCCCTTCTTTTAAATAATTGACAAGGTCGCCTACTATTTGTGAGGGGATTAAGACTTGTTCAAGAGTTTTAGTATCCAAAAAAAGATAATCCTTGCCTTCGAGATAAAGGTATTCAACCGGTCTTTCAGTTAAAGTGACATCCTCGATGGCTTGATTCATTTTAAAACTTTTCTCGACGGTCTTTCCTGAGGAAAGCTCTCTGAGAGTTGTTTTTATGAAGGGAGCTCCTTTTGGGACATTCACCTTGATGGCAGACTCAACTTTGTAGAGTTTTTTATTAATCGAAATAATCATTCCGACTGAAATCTGATTGCTTAATACCATTTGTACCTAAACGTTGCGATATCTAATTTTGCTTAAAAAACAAATTGCCATTTGTTTATCCTTGCAAATTCCAACTTTAATAAGAGGAAAGAAGCCTAAGATTAAAACAAGGGGTTATCTTTTGTCAAAGCGAAAGACAAGCTTAACTAAAACATTTTCCTTTAGGGAACTAGTTGTTGAAGTTTTCTGACTTCTTCTTTCATATCATGGGAATGAAGAAGATAGGTTCCTGCAATTAGCTGATTTGCGCCGGCTTTCACACATTCTTTTGCTGTTTCATAGTTGATCCCGCCATCGACGCCGATATTGAAAACAGGCAGATTATTTGCAGGGTCGTCTTTATTCTTTGGGGTGACTCCCCCTTTACGGATATTCAATTTTTCGCAAATTTCCCGGGTAAAGGCAATTTTTTCTAAGACTTCACTCATAAATTTCTGCCCGCCGAACCCGGGATGAACCGTCATAAGCAAAATTGAATCGCAGCTATCTAGGTATTTAGGAATGAAGCTTTGAGAGGTCTCCGGACAAAAAGCAAGGCCGGCTTCAATATTGCATCTTCTAATGTAATCAAGCGTATCTTTTACATCTTCTGTTGCTTCAAAATGAAACGTAATTCTATCAGCGCCTGCTTCAACAAACCGTTCAATATATTCATAGACATTGTACATCATCAAATGAACATCTAAAAACATATCGGTCGCGCGATTAATTGCAGCCACTACCTGCGGCCCTATCGTTAAATTGGGTACAAAATGACCGTCCATTACATCAATATGAAGACTGTTCGCGCCTGAATCTTCAATGCGCTTGGCCTCATCATAAATTTTTCCGAAATCCCCGGCTAGAATTGAGGGGCTGACTTTTATTTGCCTTTCGTTTTTGCTCATTTTCGCTATCTTTATTTGGTATTTTCTTCTTTGATTTTATGAGAGGATATAGGTTCCGGCTTTTCTTGAGTTTTAAGCTGCTCGATAGCTTGCCCGAAAGTTCTTTCTAAAAGGTCGGGCATCTGCTTTGGGGCTTCTTTTTTTCCGCTTAAGAGAACTGCTTTAAATTTGGGTTTTGGTCCAAGCTTTAAGCAACACTGTTTATACTTTTTTCCCGATCCGCAAGGGCAGGGGTCGTTGCGGCCTACTTTTTTTTCCATACTGCATCCATCCAAAAGTTACGAGACTATTATTTTTTAAAAAGTAAAAAAGAATGGTCTTTTTAAAAAAGTTTTAAAATTATTTGTAATAACAAATTATTAAAATTTAAAACTTGACATATGTTCAACATAAATTATACTATATTGTATCGTTTTTTAAATCTAAAGTCAAAATTACTCTAAAGAAACCGGCTCATTTTTCAAAATTGTCTTGATAAAGGTTTCTTTTTTAAAAAAAAATTTCCTTATGAACATCATCAAGCCTTCCTTTCCCCTTGTTGCACCTCCCTGGCAGGGTGTTGGAAAAAAGATCGAATCCCTGCTACGAAAAACCCTTAAAAGTTTTGAGCTTCTCCCCGATGACCACAATGTGGCTATTGCTTTAAGCGGAGGAAAAGACAGCTTGACCCTTCTTTTGATGCTGGCTGCCATTTCCGGAAGAGGTTTCCCCAAGCTTAACTTATCCGCGTTTCTAATTGATGGCGCTTTTAGCTGCGGAGCCGGAGTCGGCTTAGATTTTTTAAGAGGAATTACATCGCAGCTTGGAGTTCCCTTTCATGTGATCGACTCGGGACAAAAAACTCTTGAGGGTCTTGAGTGTTATGGGTGCTCAAGAAAAAGGCGGACTCTTCTTTTTAATCACGCCAAAGAACAAGGGTTCAAAACGATTGCTTTTGGCCACCATCGCGATGACAATATTCAAACGCTTTTGATGAATCTTTTTCATAAGGGAGAATTTGCCGGAAATTTACCCAAAGTCCCAATGAAGCGCTATCAAGTCACTATCATTCGCCCTTTAATTCTCGTGCCGGAAGAAATGATTATTGAATTTGCAAAGCAGCAGAACTTCCATAGAATTATGTGCCAATGCCCGATTGGTCAGAATAGTGTCCGAAAGCAAACAGAACAGCTTATTAAAGAAATAGAAGAAGTTCACCCTAGAGCTCGCCATAACCTATCCTTGGCAGCTTTAAATTATGGCTCAGATAAAGCGCTCGAACCATAAGATTTATACGACTCAACTATCTTTGTTGTGCATAAAAGTTAAAAACTTTTATCATGAACCGTTGGACTTTGTGAAAATAAACTTCTTTCAAAATTCGAACTTGATTGGAAGAACGAACAGGTTTGTGTCAATTTTGATAAATTTTCAAGCATAGGATAACTTGTGCGTGAAAAATTTAGGAAAAGAGGCTCAATAACTGCTATTTAATCATTGAATGAAGTCTAATAAGTCACTCAAAAACAATTAAAGGGGCATTTTCATCGATGGATTCTGGTAAAATTGATCTTCCAAGCGAGCACGAAAGCGTCATTGAAATTCAAGGGGTACACCTAGCACTTGGTTTTCCTGATGAATTCCAATACGAATGGATCGGACAGCAAGATGTAATGGATCAGCTTCTCGCCTCCTGGCTTGTCATCGATAGTAAAGATATTCCCCTAAATCCAAGACTGATTGGAAAACCGGGTGTCGGCAAAACAACTTTAGCTTATGCCGCCGCAAAAAAGCTGAATAAGCCCGTTTATATTTATCAGTGCACCATGGACACGAGGCCGGAGGATCTTTTGATCACGCCTGTTGTCGATAAAAATGGGGGCATCCGGTATGTGGCATCAAGTCTTGTAACCGCGATGATAAGAGGCGGTGTTGCCATTTTAGATGAAGCCAATAGAATGAGCGAAAAATCCTGGGCGTCGCTTGCCCCCCTTTTAGATACAAGACGTTATATAGAATCCATAGTTGCAGGCCTCAAGGTAAAAGCGCACCCAGATTTTCGAATTTGCGTCACAATGAATGATGACGCCTCCACTTATGAAATTCCGGAATATATCCACAGCCGCCTGCAACCTCAGATTTATCTTGATTTCCCGGAGGAAGAAGAAGAAAGACGCATCCTTCGCGAAAACTTGCCTTTCCTGCAAGATAATATTCTTGATTATGTCATTGCTTTTTTACAAAAAGCTCACCAAAAAAATGAAAATTATACGATTAGAGATGGCATCAACATCGCAAGGTATGCCGCAAAGCGAATCTCAAGTTTAAAAAACAAGTCTGTCGATGCAGAATCGCTTCTAAGACAAGCCGTTCTTATGACCCTTGGCGAGGAAGCGCTTCCCTATCTTTTGTGACTTGGAGTGTTTTGCTTTTCTTAGAGAAAGGCTTTTTATAACTATTTACTTTAAAGCGATAGTTTTTTGCCAAATTCATTTGGATAAATTCTTTTCCGCCGACAACTAGCCAGTTTGCAAGCAAAGTCCTATTGAAAAGATCATGCAAAGAGCTTTCTGTCGTTTTTGTGCCTATCTGAACAAGCAAATGGAAATCAAGGGGGCTGCCTTCATTTTTCATATGAAAAGCTATATATTCTTGAAGCAATTTTTCTCGTCTATGCAGCTTGGATAGCGATTTGATAACGTGGGCAAGCTCTTTTCTTTCTTTTACTTTTAGACCGAGACGCTCTTCAAGCAAGATATTCAAGATGGCGTATTGCATCGAACTTGTGTTGACAAACGTACAGTTGCCAACTGTTTGCAAATTCTGGATGATGTAAACGGTTCTCGATCTGGAATCAATAAGTTTCTCAAGATACGTTCTTCCCTCAGGATCTTCTTTCTTAAAGAGAACCTCTACCGGCATTCTTGAAGTGAGATGACTTAAAAAAAGAGGCAGCTCGTCCGCATTATTGATATCTAATTTAATGACTCCGGGAGTCTGAAGGTAAAAATACCCTTTGTTACAGACATAGAGTTTATTTTTATAAACCACAAAACCATAAAGGTGCTGGCTTGCAGAAGCTTTTAAAGCAACCATCTCCCCTTTTTGAATCTTTTCGGCCACTTCTTTTTTTGGCTTATGCCAATAGGAAAGGCTGTCTTGCATAGCGAGATTGGTTTCAATAAGGATATTTGCAAGCTCTTTTTTTTCATGATCGGAGAAAAGTTTAAATTTTTCCTTCATGGATTTTGAGGAATTAGCAATAAGCTTTTGAAGAAATTTTCCTTTTCCTTCTTCTATCTCTTTAGCAAGCCCCTCATAAAATTCCGTATCCAGGTTATTTAATTTTCTATGGCTCAAGGAAACTAGAAGGCCTTCTAAATTGGCTTCGCCATCGGAAATTACGGTATTACCCGGTATCGCAAAAGCATTGGCTAAAAGCTTTCTATAGTTGAATTCTAAGACCTCAAATACAGTTTGTCTAAGATCCTGCTTCATTCCTTCGTCTTCAAGAAGAGCTATCTGGTCAAAAAGACTTTTTCCTTTTAGATCCTTTATAAGAGGATCCGCCCCATAAAGAAGACAAATTTTAAGATAAGTTTTCGCTGCAGCCGGCTCAGTTTTAGAAACAATACGCTGCAGAAAAGGAATTCCCTTTCTCATAGCATTACAATCTAAATTGTAATCTAAAAGATAGCGGAGATAACTTTTCCCCTCCTCTTGAGGGCTTTTTAATTCTATTAATAAATCCCCTGCGGTATTTCCAAGCAAGTTCCGTTTATTCGGATCAGCTCCGGCTTTCAAGATATTCTGCAAAAGGAATTTTCTTTCCTTGTGCTTTAAGTTTTTCCTAAAAATAAGGTGGAGGATAGTCTCCTCGGAAGAGGTTTCAGAATAAGCTAAGACACCGGATTTAATCGCGGATGAAAAAAAGTACTCTCTATCCCTTTTACGGGGTAATTCCCTGAAAAGGCTTAAGAATTTATCAGGCTTATTTTCATAAAAGATCAGAGTTTTAATAAGAGGAGATGCGCTGACTCTTTGAAAATTCGAAACGCGGAAATCAATAACAATTTTGACTGCAATAGCAAGACAAAAAAAGAGTAGAATCAAAGAGGATAAACATTTTAATAAATTTACTCTTTTCATCAACTATCTCGTTATTATTTATTAATAATACATAAAGTTTAAAATTTAATTATTAATTTTTAATAAATTTTATTAATAAAAACGCTTATTTTTTTGAAAAAATGGAAAATTAGAGTTTTTTTTCAAGAGTTTCTTTAAAAATTTTCTAAAACCCCTTATGATAATTGCCTTTATATCAACGAAAAGGCGCTCACGCTATGACAGATTATTTTACCTTATCTCTTGATGCTCATCGCAAAACCCATGGGAAATGGGAAATGCGCTCAAAATTTCCTGTGACCACTCAGGCCGAATTATCGATCGCATATACACCGGGTATTGCCGCCGTTTCTCAAAGACTTTCAAGACACCCCGAAGAGGCTTATAACTTGTCTATGAAAGGAAATAGCGTCGCGATTGTCTCGGATGGATCGGCAGTTCTTGGTTTGGGAGATATAGGCCCGGAAGGGGCGCTTCCAGTCATGGAGGGAAAAGCCATTCTCTTAAAAGCACTGGCAGGCGTTGATGGGATCCCAATTGTTATTAACGCCAAAGAGCCTGCTGAAATAATTCAAATTGTTAAGGCAATTGCTCCAACTTTTGGAGGCATTAACCTCGAAGATATCAAGGCCCCGAAATGCTTTGAAATAGAATCAGCCCTTCAAGACATCGGCATCCCTGTCTTTCACGATGACCAGCACGGAACGGCCATCGTCCTTTACGCCGCTCTTTTAAATGCATGTAAAATTACCGGTAAACATTTTGAAAACTTGAAAGTTGTTATTAATGGAGCCGGAGCTGCCGGGGCGGCCGTTGCAAAATTATTAAAAGGCATAGGTCAAAATGGAGATGTCAAACCGGTGAAGGATGTGATTCTTTGCGATACAAAAGGCATTATTTCAAGAAGCCGTGACGATTTAAATCCATCCAAGCTTCAAATGCTTGAATTCACTAATTTTACCAATCAAAATGGAACTGTTTTTGATGCGCTTAAAGACGCAGACGTTTTTGTTGGAGTCTCGGCTGCGAATCTTCTTAAAGCCGACGATGTTAGAGTGATGGCTAGAGATTCCATTATATTTGGCTTAGCAAACCCCATACCTGAAATTATGCCGGCCGAAGCATTAGCTGCCGGGGCAAAAGTTGTTGGAACCGGCAGAAGCGATTTTCCAAACCAAGTCAATAATGCGCTTGCTTTCCCCGGCATTTTTAGAGGCGCCCTTGATGCAAAAGCCTCTCGAATCACAGAAAAAATGAAACTTCGCGCGGCGAAAGCGCTAGCTGAGCTTATTACCAATCCAACGCCTGAAAAAATCCTGCCTCATGTCCTTGATCCGCATGTTGCAGAAACGATTGCAAAGGCGGTTAAAGACACAGCCATTGAAGAAGGTGTTTCTAGACTCTAAAAATTTAGAAATCGTTTAAACCCGTCTAGTCTTAAAAATCAAGGCTTAGGCGGGTTTCTTTTTTTTAAAAGATCCTTTACTTCTTACCTTATTTTAAAATAAAAGAGGGAATTCCACTCTATATTTCGGGGTAAGGTTTTTCATGGGCAATGAATTTTTTTGGGCGGGTTTAGCAAGCGTTCTTGTTATTTTTTACCTTACCTATACTCTTTTATACCCGGAAAAATTTTAGGATCCGCTATGAATCATTGGGCGGAATTGGTTAGCTTTTTCCTATTTTTATTGGGAACCTCCCTTTTCTTGGGCCGATATCTTTGGATTTTATTTAAAGATCACCCCTCTTTCACTTTGCCTATTTTCTCAAGCACAGAAGCCAAGATTTATAAAATTTGCTCTATCGATTGCGAAGAGGAAATGACGGCTAAAAATTATATGATGGCTCTTCTCTTCTTTAATTTATTAGGCCTTGCTTTTCTTTTTGCGCTTTTGCTTCTTCAAGGGGTTTTGCCCTTAAACCCTGAAAATTTAAGCGGTGTCGAACCTCTTTTAGCTCTAAATACAGCAATCAGCTTTACAACTAACACCAACTGGCAAGCCTATGCAGGAGAAACAACTTTAAGTTACCTATCCGGAATGCTTGGCTTAACGGTTCAAAATTATTTAAGCGCCGCCACCGGATTTGCTGCGCTTTTAACTTTGATCCGAGGCTTTACAAGACAAAATTCTACGACGGTTGGCAACTTTTGGAAGGATTTAACCCGTTTTACCCTCTATGTTCTCTTACCCCTTTCCCTCCTCTTTTCCCTTTTTCTTGTAAGCCAAGGAGCCATTCAGACGCTAGAGGGAGCTTTGACTGTCGAGACTTTAGAAAATGCTAAGCAAACCATACCTCGCGGTCCGGCAGCCTCCCAAGTTGCCATTAAGCAAATAGGATCTAATGGCGGGGGCTTTTTTAACGCAAATAGCGCTCATCCTTTTGAAAACCCAACCCCCCTAACGAACTTTTTAGAAACTTGGGCCATTCTTATCATTCCTGGCGCTACTTTATATATGTATGCGCTTATGATAGAATCGAAAAAAGAAGCGGCTCCAATTTTTGCATGCCTCTTAATTTTCTTCCTTACAAGTGTTTTTGCAAGCTTCCTGTCCGAGATAGCAGTCAACCCGAATATGGCAGTCAATCCTGTTTTAGAGGGAAAAGAGACTCGTTTTGGAATTTACAATAGTGTCCTTTTTGCAAATGCCACAACCGCAACTTCCAATGGATCGACTAATTGCTCACATTCAAGCCTGTCGCCTCTTGCAGGCGGGCTATGTCTATTTAATATGATGCTTGGCGAAGTTATCTTTGGAGGTGTCGGTGTCGGTCTTGCAGGCCTTCTACTCTTTATTCTTTTAACGGTTTTTTTATCGGGTTTAATGGTTGGAAGGACTCCTGAATACTTAGGAAAAAAAGTTGAAAAACAAGAAATGAAGTGGGTTATGCTAGCTCTTTTATTCCCCTCTCTTCTAATTCTGCTTGGAGCTGCCATAGCCTTATCCCTACCCTCTGTTTTGGATACCCTTACCGAAGGACCTCATGGGCTTACCGAAATCCTTTATGCCTTTACTTCGGCTGCGGCTAATAACGGAAGCGCTTTTGCAAGCCTAAATGCCAATACTCCCTTCTTTAATGTTGTCTTAAGCGTTATCATGCTGGCTTCAAGACTGACTATTCTTTTAGCCGCGATTGCAATTGGCGGACACCTTGCTTTAAAAAAGCGAGGGGGGATATCCCTTGGATCGTTTTCGACAGCAAGCCCTCTTTTCGGGCTTCTTTTGTTTTTTGTAATTTTTATAGTAGCCGGCTTAACGTTTTTTCCGGCCCTTTCCCTCGGCCCTATTTTAGAGGAGATGTTAATGAGAAGAAGCGTTGTTTTTTAAATGAGAAACCCCATGCAAAAGAAAAAAGGAATTTTAACCCTGGACTTGATCCTTGAGTCCTTAAGGGATTCATTTTTAAAGCTGCATCCCAAATTTCAAATTAAAAATCCGGTTCTTTTTGTCACCTATTTAAGCGCTATTTTTGTCATTCTCCTTCTTTTTTTGGGGCACTATTCTGCGTTTAATTTGCAAATTGCCCTTTGGCTTTCCTTTACCGTTCTTTTTGCTAATTTTGCAAGTTCGCTTGCCGAGAGCCGTGGAAAAGCGCAAGCTGAAAGCTTAAAAAAAACCCAAGTTGAGTCAATAGCTAGAAAACTTGTAGATGGCCAAGAAGTAAAGGTTTCCGCTTTGTCTTTGAAAAAAGGAGATCTTGTAGTTTGTGAAGTCGGCGACTTCATCCCGGCTGACGGGGAAGTGGTTCAAGGGATTGCAACTGTTGATGAATCGGCCATCACAGGCGAATCAGCTCCTGTAATACGCGAAAGCGGCGGCGATAGAAGCGCTGTGACCTCCGGTACTCGTGTGGTTAGCGATCAAATTGTTATTAAAGTAACTTCAGAGAAAGGGCATAGCTTTTTAGACCGCATGATTTCTCTTATTGAAGGCGCTGAAAGACAAAAGACACCAAATGAGATTGCGTTAACGATTGTCCTCTCCTCCCTCACCCTTATTTTCATCATCACCATCATCAGCTTAAAAAAATTCGCCGATTATACAAGCCTTGCCGCGAATCAAAATTTAGCAGAACAAGTGACTTTGCCAACACTCATTGCCCTGCTTGTCTGTCTTATCCCAACTACCATTGGAGCCTTATTAAGCGCCATCGGGATTGCAGGGATGGATAGGCTTATTCAGAGAAATGTGATTGCCAAAAGCGGAAAAGCAGTGGAAGCCGCGGGTGATATCGACCTTTTAATCCTGGATAAAACAGGAACCATTACCCTTGGCAATAGGATGGCTGTTGAATTCATAGCGGCGCCCGATGTCAATGAAAAAGCTCTTGCTGAAATGGCACAGCTAGCATCTTTATCAGATGAAACTCCGGAAGGGCGCTCCATCGTTATTTTGGCTAAAAACAAATACCATTTACGAGCAGAGAATTTAGATTTAAATCACTCAAAATTTATTCCTTTTTCAGCCCACACCAAAATGAGCGGGATTGATTATACCGAAAGCGTTGCCGACAACGTTAAAATTATCCGTAAAGGATCCTATGAAGCCATTAAACTCCATATAGAAAAATTGGGAGGCCATTTTCCGGAAGAACTGATAGACGCCATTCAGTCCATTTCAAATAAAGGAGGTACGCCTCTTATTGTTTCTCTTGGAAGCGCAGTGCTTGGAGCTATTTATTTAAAAGATGTGATTAAAGGAGGCATCAAAGAACGTTTTAAAGAAATGCGAAAGATGGGAATAAAAACCCTTATGGTTACAGGAGATAATTACTTGACTGCTGCCGCCATTGCAGCAGAAGCAGGCGTTGACGATTTTGTAGCTGAAGCGACCCCTGAAATAAAACTCAACTTAATCAGAGAAGCCCAAAAAAAAGGGCTTCTAATTGCCATGACAGGTGATGGAACAAATGATGCCCCGGCTTTAGCGCAAGCTGATGTCGGCCTTGCCATGAATACCGGAACTCAAGCTTCCCGCGAAGCCGGTAATATGGTAGATCTAGATAGCAACCCGACTAAGCTTCTAGATATTGTCGAAATAGGAAAGCAGCTGCTTATGACAAGAGGGGCTTTAACCACTTTTAGCATAGCTAATGATATTGCAAAATATTTTGCCATTATCCCGGCCCTTTTTGGAACGCTTTATGCCACCAAAGAATTGAAAGGGGCTCTTTACCCGTTAAACATCATGAATCTCACCTCAAGTAAGAGCGCCATCATTAGCGCTTTGATTTTTAATGCTCTCATTATAGTCTTGCTAATCCCCCTTGCACTTAGAGGAGTTTCTTATTCCCCCGGAAGCGCTGATAAATTGCTCAAGCAAAACCTCTTAATTTATGGTCTTGGAGGTATTATAGCCCCATTTATCGGGATAAAATTAATCGATTTATTAATCACTTCCTTAGGGCTGGTCTAATGATAAAAAAAGCAATCAAACTCTTTCTTATCTTATTAATTTTGACAGGTTTTTTTTACCCATTGGCAATAACTTTTCTAGCCCATTTAATATTTCCAAACCAGGCTACGGGCAGTTTAATAAAAAGGGATCAAAAAATTTTGGGCTCTTCGTTAATAGCTCAAAAATTTACAAGCGATCGTTATTTTTGGCCAAGGCCTTCAGCCATCAATTATGATCCTTTAGGACCCTCAGGCGGCAGCAATCTTAGCCCTACAAGTAAAAAGCTTAAAAGCGAAGTACAGGCAAGAATGGAAAAATTTTCTTTAACCGATCCAGTTTTAAACGAACTTGTTTATTCTTCAGCAAGCGGCCTTGACCCGCATATTAGCCTTGAAACGGCCTTCTATCAAGCCCCAAGAATTGCAAAAGCAAGAAATCGCGATGTCGAAACCATACTTAAGCTGATCTCCAAGTTACAAGAAGGTAAGCAGATTGGAATTTTAGGGCCTGCTTATGTCAATGTGCTCCTTCTTAATCTGGAGTTAGACAAAAACCTATGACACCTGATGAAAGATTGGATCCTGATGAGCTCCTTAAAGCTGTGCAAGAAACCGAAAAAAAGCAAAAGCTTGGAAAACTTAAAATTTTCTTTGGAATGGCGGCCGGGGTTGGAAAAACTTACTCTATGCTGGAAGCTGCCCACAATTTGATGAAAGAGGGTGTAAATTTAATCGTAGGGGTTGTTAACACTCATGGGCGGATGGAAACAGAAAAACTCCTTGCAGGCTTGCCATTATTGCCTGAAAAATGGGTAAAATATAAAGACACGGTTTTTGAAGAATTAGATCTTGAAGCCATCTTAAAGGCAAAACCTGACCTTGTCTTAATTGATGAACTGGCCCATACAAACGTTCCCGGGTCAAAACATCCTAAAAGATGGCAGGATGTTTTAGAACTTCTTGAAGCCGGAATCGATGTCTACACTACATTAAACGTCCAGCATATTGAAAGCCGAAAGGACCTTGTTGAAAATATTACCGGGATAAAAGTTAATGAAACAGTCCCGGATCTTCTCTTGGAGCATGCCGATACCCTTGAAATTATAGACATTTCACCAAACGAGCTTCTCCAAAGGCTTAATGAAGGAAAAGTATATTTTCCTGAGCAATCAAAAATAGCGGCTCAGAATTTTTTCCAAAAAGATAATTTAACGGCGTTACGAGAAATTGCACTCAGGCTTACAGCTGAAAAAGTAGACCATGACCTTCATGGCATGCTTATTAAAGGTAAAAAATGGCGGACAAGAGAGCGGTTAATGGTAGCTATTTCTTCAAGCCCCTCCTCGCAGCAATTAATAAGGGCGGCAAGAAAATTAGCGTTTGAATTAGACGCCCCTTGGTATGCAGTTTATGTAGATACAGGAGTTAAACTTAACGATCAGGATCAGCTTCGTCTTAACGCTCACCTAAATTTAGCAAGCGAACTTGGCGCCCTCACGATCACAACCCATGACCTTGACATTGTTGCCGGCCTCAACCGTATTGCCAAACAAAAAGGGGTCACAAGAATTATTGTCGGAAGACCCCCTGTAAAAAGAAACCGGGTTATCAATTTATTCAGCCAAAACATTATAGAACGCATAGAAAAAGAAAATAAGGATGTGGATATTATTGTCCTAAGGCAAGACAAAGCCACCTCTCTTTTTCGGAAGTCCCATGACTTCCATAGAGAGCCTATTCCTTTTGTTTCGTATTTGTATGCTCTTATCACGATCGCGGCCATTACCTTTTTTGGATATGCCCTGCTTCCTTATGTGGGCTACAAATCTGTCGGCTTTGTCTATTTGCTTGGCATTTTAATTTTAAATTTCTTTTTAAATAGGGGCCCAATTTTTTTTGCGGCTATTTTAAGCGCGTTTGCTTGGAACTACTTGTTTATCCCTCCCCTTTTTACTCTTGCCATTCATGACCCTGAAGATATCGCTTTAATCACCATTTATTTTATCACCGCATTTTTACTCGGTTTTTTGACAAGGCGGCTTCGCGAACAAGATCAATTTTTGCATCAGCGCGAAGAAAAAATGGAAAAACTCTATGAGATTGAACAAGAAATTGCTGAATCGGCAACTATGGAAGCTTTAATTTCACGTGTAACTGAAAGGCTCGAATTAATGTTTGATGGCTTTTTTAACATACTTGTCAAAACAGATGAAGGCAGCATAAAGTTTGATAGCAAGATTAATCAGGATGAAAAAGAAAAAGCGGTCGCAAGCCTCGTCTTTCAAACGGGTCAAATGGCCGGATGGTCCACCAACACGTTGCCTTCTGTTAACTCTTTGTATCTTCCTATAAAATTCTCTAAAGAAGCAGTCGGGGTGCTTGTTTACACGCCAAATAATAAAAGAACTCTTTCAAGAGATGAGTTAAATTTCCTTCAAACAGTGAACCATCATCTTGGGATTTACATTGAGCGTCACTTTTTCGAACAGAAAATCCACTACGAAGACTATACGAGGCAAATTGAAAAGATTCATCAAAGCCTTTTCCACACACTTAATCGAAACTTTTACATGCCGCTTGAGCAAATCCTAAATATTCTGGCTGAAATAAAAAAAGCTCCGGAAAAACCCATTGAAAAAAAGCTTTTAAGCAAGCTTGATGACTTTATCCAAAATCTAAAGTTTATTATAGACAATGTCATCGCTCTTTCTGAAATTGAATCCGGTTATGTTCGTCTTAATATTGAGAGGCTTCCAATACAAAAGCTGATTGATGAAGTTTTAGAAAATGTAAAATTTCTTACTAAAGATGAAGCGGTAGAAGCCAAGGGACAACTAAACCTTATGGCTCCTTTTGATTTTAAGCTATTGAAACTTGCTTTAAACAACCTGATTGTCAATGCCTTTGAATATTCCAATTTCAAAGGGCCCATCGAAATCGAAGTTCGTTCCTTGGAAGATAGCTTTGAAATAAAAGTTTGCGATCATGGACCCGGAATACCAAAGGAAGTGCATCCCTATATTTTTGATAAATTCTATAGGGTTTCCGGGGAAGATAAACCGGGGCTTGGCCTTGGTCTATCCCTTGTCCGTTCAGTCATTGAAATGCATCAGGGAAGGATCGAAGTTAAGAATAAGGAAGAAGGAGGGGTTGAATTTACTTTAATTCTTCCTCTAAAAAAGGAATAACATAACTATGGATCCAGCTATCCTCTTATTCTTAAAGCACTTTAAAGAAAAACAATTTCAGGAAGCATTAGAAGCTATTTTTAATGATCCGAGCGTTTCTTTTGAAGAAATAGACAAAAAAGATGATTTTTCTAAATATATCCTGAACTTTGCGGATGCTCTTTTTCGATTCCCGCCCTACCACTCTTTTGTTGCCGGGTCCCTTCTTCATAAGTACATAGAAGATGATATTCAGCTCTTGCTAAAACATGAGGATTTTGAAAATGTTTTAAAAAAAGTTTGTTTTTTTCTCTCTCTTTCTGCAGCGGATAAAGACGATTTTGCTTCCCTTAAGATGCTAGAGTCTCTTGAACAAGAGGATGCTCTTGAAAATATCCACATCGCCTATGAAAAAAAATTGATCCCTTGTGAAAATGAAGATTTCAAAAAGCACCTTGAATCGTGCAGGGAAAAAACACGCGCCATTTTAGAGAACCGTTTAAACTTTAGTAACCATTTTATTGCCTTTGCAACAGAGAGGAAGGCTTTAAGCGAGCATTTATTTGTAAGCGGAAAGCCCTATCAAGCTTTTGCATACCCGGCAAATGCCGAAGAGATCAAAGCCATAAAAAATTTTCCCTTAACTTTGAATTTCAATGATATTCCTCTTATTTTGATGGAGGCTAAAAAAATTCCATGGGATGCTTTATTAAAACCCCTTTCCGGAAGACCTAAAATTCTTTTGTTTTATTCAAAAGAGGTCTTAATCCAATCCCTGCAATTCAAAGTGGTGCTAGATGAACTTCTCAACTCCGAAAATTTAATTTATGTTTTAAATTATTATGGCTTGGAACAATTTCTTGATAGTTCCTTTATAAAATCCTATGAACCTTTCAAAGAAATAAAACCTCTTTTTATCACGGAAGATCCCTATCTAAAAGAGGACTATCCTCAAATATTGGAACATTTAAAGTTAGCTTTAACTCAGCTCAAAAGCGAAACAAAGGATAGAGATCCATTTAATTGGCTTTTTGAAGTCGGAAAAAGGCATGCCTTCGCAAGAGATGCAAAACGCTATGGCGAAGAGAGATTTTTAGCCCTTTGGCTTCGTTATGCCTATAAAGATTGGAATGATATTCATAAAACAAAACCAAAAAATCTTACTATGAACGCGGCAATGCCGGATTACTTGAAGATCATTCTCGATAAAGTGCCGCCATTAGCTCAAAAAAGAAAAAAAGAAGCTAAAAAGCCAATAAAAATTGCTCATATCATCAATACGGTGTTTGATGAAGCCCATGCTCCGGCTGAAATCTTGCGCTCGCTTCTTGAAAACCGCGATAAGACCCTTTTTGAAGCAAGTGTTTATACAACAGAGACAGGGCTTTATAGGCCCAAAGAATACCCTTACTATAGTTTTAGCGGTCAAGATACTTTAACCCGAGCTAAAAAGACGGTTCAAGCGCTTTTTTCAGAGGATATTCCCCTAACAGTTTTAAGCCATCCTTTTTTAACGTACGAGGAAGAAGCTAAAATCCTTGCTAAAAAATTGTCTGAAGCAAAGTGCGAGATAGCCATTTTTCATATGCCTAATCCGGTTAATCTTCTAGCTGCAAAAATGCTAGAGGTTCCTTGCACAGTTTTTATGGATCATGGGGGTTTTCCACTCATTCCTGATAAGAATGGGTTTTGTCTTCCTTACTATCTTGCCATTCCAATCGAGCCTCATTTTAATTTAATTCTTACCTGCGAGGAAAGGCCAAAAAGCGAAATTCAGTTTTTTAATAATCGTAACACGGTGGTAGAAGCCCTACCTTTTTCTTTAAATCTTAGAAAAAATTGGAATCAAAGCCCAATCCCAAGAGAAACTTTTGATCCTGATCACAATCGAATTTTACTTACTACTGTATCTTTAAACTTATTCAACCGCTTATCTCCCGAATTTTGTGATTGTATCGCAAAAATTTTAAAGCGCGAGAAAAGAGCTCACTACTATCCTATTGGAGATCCCGTTTATCTTGATTATTTTATGTCCTTTTTTAAAGAAAGGAAAGTGCAAGACCAGGTCCATTTCTTAGGCTTTCAAAAAAATCCAAGTGACTTTACAAGATCTATGGACATTTATTTAAATGAATTTCCGGTAGGCAGCGGGCTTGCCCTTCTTGAGGCCATGGCTGCAGGCCTTCCTATCGTTTCCATGTATGATGAAAAAGACCCTATGCCTGCTGCTAGAATGGGCGCTTATTTTGGAAAGGAAAAGATGATTACCTCTTTAAAAAATGAGGATTATGTCAATCTTTGCTGCCGATTAATAGAAGAGCCAAAACTTCTAGCTGACTGGAAAAAAGAGGCGCTTCAATCCTACGAGATGCGAACAGATGCTAAAAAATACGCTCATGACTTTGAAAAGCTAATCTTACAAACTTATGAAAGATGCTAATTTCTAATAAGAGACAGAGTTTTCCCCTTCCTTTGTTCTTTTATGGCCATTCCCCAGGGAAGAGAAAAAGCTAAAATGTCGTCACTTTTTGTAAATTTTACTTTTGCTTCTCCTGAAACCTCGCCTGCCACACCCGGTGTGTACAGAAAGGATTTGCTAGGATCATGAACGTAAACAGAATTTAGCGTTTCCGATCCGGAAAGAGAATTGAAAAAAAGAAGGTCATTTTCTTTTAGTCCTCTTAAACAAAATTTATAAATAGTTGTAGGGGCGGTTTCTTCCAGGATGACTTCAACAGAAAAAGAATCTTTATCGCTCTTAAAAATAAGGGGTTTTGGAACAAATGAAATTTCAGCTAACACTTTCTCTTTTGTTTCAAAGCGGGCGACAACTTTTTCCCCTTTTATAGTATTTTTTGTATTAACATCAAAAACTGCTGCCTTTCTACACTTGTTGATACCAAACGTCCCATCTTCAAAAAGCTTAAGCCATTCTACTTTGCGATTTTTTGGATCCTTCGATACGCAGCTTAAATAGGAAACTTTGATATCCTCATTGATTGGAAAATTAGTAAACACAAACTTACAATCAGCTGCCCCATCATACCTCTCTTTTGCAGTTGTGGCCAAAATCTTTACGGCAGGTTTCATTTCAGCTATCGCATTTGCAGAAGCGAAAAGTGCTAGGGTATAAAGCAAGGCACAAAATTTATTTTTCATACAACTCTATAGAATTTCATGGTTTATGATAGTCGGTTGGCACTTTGGCTTAAGACGGCCCGTTTTTTTTGCTGTTTTGGTTTTTAAAATAATCGATAAGGCCTTGACATGAGTCTTCTAGCATATCCAAAACAAGGTCAAAATCCTTTCTGCCCCCATAAAAAGGGTCCGGGATGTTTTCCCCTCTATAAATAGGGCTGAATGAGGTTAGAAGATGAATTTTTGATTTCATTTGCGGTGTGTCTGCAAACTTGTAAAGATCATGAAGCACTTCTGTGTCAGCGGCAAGGATCAGATCATAAGAATCGAGAAATTCCTTTTTAAAGGCTTGTGCCCGGCTAGCAAGAAAGTGTCCTCTATCTTGCGCAGCTTCTCTCATTCTATCATCCGGAAGATGACCTACATACCAGTCGCCAATCCCGGCGCTTGCCGCTTTAAAATCGGTTAAATTATTTTTAGCAGCAAGGGCCCTAAAAATTTCTTCAGCTGCGGGTGATCGACAGATATTCCCAAGGCAGACAAAAAGTAAAGACTTCATAATAGGATCACCTTTTAATATTCTTTTTTTACATCCACAGCGCAGCGAAACCCATAGGTGCTATTTACGGTGCCCGGGTTGTTGCGATGCCTTTTGGAGCAGCGCAAATCCTCTTTCAAGCTTTTCCAGCAGCCTCCTCTTAAAACCCTGTAGACGCCTTGAAGAGGTCCTTTTGGATTGTCAGGCTCTTGGATTGAAACTTCATAATAATTATAGCCATACCAATCCTGGCACCACTCATAAACGTTTCCTGGCATATCAAAAAGACCGAAGGGATTGGGAGGGTAGCTCTTAACAGGGGTTGTATCCGAGCTAAAAAAGTTGGCTTCCGATTTTTCGATGCTGCTGCCCGTTGGATAAATCGCTTCTTCATCCCCGCCTTTTGCTGCAAGCTCCCATTCGGCTTCTGTTGGAAGACGCTTTCCAACCCACTTTGCATAAGCTAAAGCGCCATACCATGTCACGCCGACAACAGGGTGTTTGCCATAACCGGATTCAATGGTATAGCGTCCCCCGCTTCTTTTAATTCTAGATTCTTTTAATCGAATGACATCATTATGATTGCTGTCTTTTTCACCGCCGAGGGCTTCTAAAAAACGAACGAATTGCTCATTCGTCACTGGATGGACGTCCATAGCAAAGCTTTCCACGCTAATGTTGTGGCGCGGCATCTCATCACGGCTTCCTTCATTGCTCCCTCTCATAAAATTGGTAGCCTTGATGATTGTCATTTCAGTTAGGAGGGGCTCGATTTTATGGATTTCTTTTCTTACAGGTTCATAGTGTTTAACCCCATGATCAATTGCAAATTGTTTCGCAGGATCGGGGTCATGAACCGGTCTTTCTAGATAGCCATCGTTAAAAACAGGTTTGAAATGATGGCTTTCTTTCTCTTCGCTAATAAAGGCAGGCTCCTTTAAGGAAACATGAGCGGCTTCTTCCATTTGGTAATCCTCATGGCTCTCTTCTTGCTTAACAAAAAATGCCTGGGGAGAGGCGGTTTCCTTCCTTACACTCTTAACGCTTTTTAACACCGGAATAAGCTCAAGAGGTCTTTTGGCTGGATCAAAATGAAGGCATTCTTTTACAAGGAAGTCCCAATTCCATTGATAGGGAGTTCCAAGAAGGCTTGGCATCTCAAAGTACCCTTCCGGAAATCGGCTGGTGAGAAGGTAGTAAGCCAAGACTCCAAAAGCATAAGTATCAGCTTTTGGTCCAATCTCATGGAATTCATTTAATTTTTTTTGTTCCGGCGCTAAAAAAGAAAAATTCTGTAGGAAGGAAGCGTGCAAGGGACTAAGCTTTGTCTCATCAATTTCCATAGAGGGGTATAAATGCCCGCTTTCAGGGGCAGGACTAACCTCTTGATAAATATTTAAAGCTTCAGCCACACTTTTAAAAGTTCGAGTTAAAATGGCGCCATCGCCAACGATCTTGGCAAGGCCGAAATCTGAAAGATAAAACTTAGGCTTGCCTTCTTTCTTGCTGACTAAAATATTATTTAACTTTAATTCCCTATGAACAAAGTCTTCGCATTGGCTGTGGGCATAGTCTAAAGCTTCAGCAACATCTTGCAAGAGACAAAATAAATCTTCTTCTTTTAAATGCTCATCAAGTGAAATCATGTATTGGGCAAGGTTTGTTGTCTCACCGACATCATCCACCACACAATCCGTGACAAGAAAATACCTTCCCGAAGCGAATGAAATATTATGGATTTTAACAATATTTGGGTGATTTAGAGAGGATAGTTTAGCAATCTCCTCTTCAAAACGTTGGATAAAACCACGGTCTTGTGCTAATTCCTGGGGAAGGATTTTCAGGCAAAATTGCTTTTTCATAAAGCGATGCTCAGCTAGGTAAAGAGATCCAAGCGGCCCTTGTCCAATCATTTTTATAACATCGTAATCCCCTAAACTTCTTGAATCTGCCATAGTTTTACCTCTCTCATTTGTTAACGAATTTCAACCTGAAGTCAGTCAACAAATCGAATATCTATATCTAACGCTTCTAATTAATAACATGAAAACAACAGAATAGGACTGCTCTTGCTTTTTAAGCAAGGGCGAGAAGAAAATTTATTTTTTCAAAACTTAAACCTTTTTTACGAAATTTGCGTTCGATTGAAAATATTGAGTCAATAAACACTTATTTAATCAACTTGCGGGTTAACTATTTCTTTGGTAAACTTTTGGCTTCGAAAAGAGACGAGGGTCTAGTCATTTTTATTCAAGGCCTTATATAACTTTTTTTTAACTCGTCTTCATTTTAAAATTAATTTTGCCTTTTAAGGCCAAACCCTAATCACCCCATTCGCTAAAATCTATGGATAAAAAAACTCTTCTTTGGGTCATTGCTTTTTCTGCAAGCCTCTTCGCAGTCAATCTTTATTTTGACTATAGAAACCAAGAAAGCCGCGAGCTTTGGATTAAGCAGCACCAAGCAGAAATCAATAAAAAAATCGAGCTAACAAAAGAAGAGATTTCTTTAGATAAACCGGCTGGAACATTAAACACTTCTCTTCTTTATGAAGATGATGCTCTTCAAAAGCCCCTTTTTAAAAGCGTTTCAAGCAAAGGTTCTTTTCTTGTGTTTAGAGAAAAAGATGCCCGGCTTCCGGAAAAAGCTTTTGTTAAAATAGAGGGGAAAACGGTCCCCCTTTCCCTTAAGAATAACGCCCTCGGAGAGGGTCAGCTTGGGCTTTATAGCAGAGATGAAAACCCCCTTTTAAAAATCGGCAATCTGCCTGATTTTGGCCGATATAATATTCTCTTCGTTTTTCCAAAAAACAAAGGTGAAGACTTTAGCACTACCTCTGCAAGCATTATAGATGGAAAGCTTGAATTCCCTCTTGCCAAGCTAAAAAATTATGCGGCGAGCGTTGAAAAGCTTGAGGCCCTAAAAAAAGACGGGATCCCATTCGAGCTTTTAGACAAGCCGGGTATCGCCCTAATACAAGTAAATGGAAGCTATTTACCCTTAGGTCTTTTGGCTGCAGGCAAAGAACATCTTCAACTTTTTAAAAATGACCCTAAAATCGATACTCTCATTGAAAAGGTCAAAGAAAAGGTTGCGTTGACTGATGAAGAAGGTGAAAAGTTTTTTGTCCTTGAAAACAAGACTCTTCAACTTGTGTTTTCAAATAGGGGGGGCTCTGTTGCCGAAATCAACCTTCCTTTTGAGAGCGAATCCAATCAGGAAAGTGTAGTTAAAATAACTGAGTTTGATAAGGAAATGGTGAGCGACCACCCTTACAATGCAAGATTTCCTGCCCACGCATTTTTTACTCCCGGCGAAAAAAGCGAAGGTCCTTTTGTTGAAAAAGAAGCCAATCAAATCGGCGGCTACTACCCCTTGATAAGACGCGACCTTATAGAAGCCGGTAAAAGAAAATCCCTACAGGTTCCGCCTCAATTCTATAGCTGCAACTTCGTTTCGGAATTTCCGGAGCTTTCCACGCAAATTTATAAAGCCACTTACTTCGATAAGGAAAAAATCGTTTTTGAAGCAAGCGATGGGCGAAGAAGGGTTGTAAAAACCTATACCTTGAACGAATCAAGCGCTCCCTATTGCTTTGATCTTCAAATAAAAATTGAAGGTGAAGCAAAAGGCATTTGGCTCACAAGCGGCGTACCTGAAGCTGAACTTATCTCCGGAGCTCCGGCGCCGGCCCTTAAATACCGAATGACTAAAGCCGGGACCCCTGAAGTTAATAAAATCGATCTTCCCACAGAAACCTCTACTTTTTCGCATGTTAATCCTGATTGGATCTCTAACTCCAACGCCTTTTTCGGCATCATTATGGATCCACTCACAGAAGTCGACCCCGGATTTAGAGTTTCTTATGTAGATGGAACCATAGTTCCTTCAAGGCTTGTAGAAATCGGAGAAGAATTTGAGCGTTTCAAAGCAAAAGATCTTCCCGGCTATCAAACCTACCTCCCTTTAAATAGCAAAGGGGGAACAATGAATTTTAGGTTTTTTGCAGGGCCTTACTCGACCCCCATTTTAAAAGCTGTGGATCTCGCCTACAGTGATCCAACCACAGGCTACAACCCGGATTATATTTCTTGCCAAGCCTACCATGGCTGGTTTGCATTTATTTCAGAGCCTTTTGCCAAGTTCCTCTTTTTCTTGATGAATATTTTCTACAATTTAACCGGCTCCTGGGGACTTTCAATTATTCTTTTGACTGTGGCATTAAGAGTGATGCTTTATCCTCTTAACGCATGGTCCACGAACTCCATGATGAAGATGCAAGAGATTGGCCCTAAAGTACAAGCCATTCAGCAGAAATACAAAAACGATCAGAAAAAAGCACAAATCGAGATCATGAACTTGTATCGCGAAAGCGGTGCAAATCCCTTATCCGGGTGTCTGCCTCTTTTAATTCAGATGCCTTTTCTTATTGGGATGTTCGACCTTTTAAAATCCTCTTTTCAACTCCGCGGCGCTTCTTTTATACCCGGCTGGATTGATAACTTGACCTCTCCAGATGTTTTATTCAGCTGGAAGACACCTCTTCCTTTAATCGGTAATGAATTTCACCTGCTGCCTATTATCTTGGGCGTCATTATGTTTATTCAGCCGCGAATTGCCTCCCCGCTTCCAAAAGATCCGGCCCTTTGGACTGAGCAGCAACGTCAACAAAGAGCGATGAGTTCGATGATGGCAGTTTTATTCACTTGGATGTTTTATAACTTCCCATCCGGATTAAACATTTATTGGATCTCCTCTATGCTGCTCGGCATGGTTCAGCAGTGGTGGATGACAAGAAAAAAAAATAAATCGGACCTTGTGGTAGTGGATAGCGGAAGCAAGAAAAAGACGAAGTAGCTAAAGTTTTTTAAGTCCGGCTTCTCTCAAATGAATTTAAGGTAAGCCGGATTTAAAGCGATATTAAGTTTAAATTTAGGATTTTTTTTCTTTGCGATAACTTTTCTAAGGGTTATTCTTAATATCGCTAAAGCTTAACGTTCCTTAAAAAACAAAGTCGAGTTTTTTAGTAGATGAAAGCCTGGGAACAATTCCTGACTTTGCAAGAGATTGAGATGGGAAAAGCCACTGTACAAAAATGGCTTCGCAATCTCAAGATTTCCCGTTTCGATGCTCAAAATCTTTTTTTAGAAGCTCAAGACCCTTTCCAAGCCATCTGGTTTGAAGAACAGATAAGAAAAAAAATTAAAGGGGGCATTCCCTTTAATGGCAAATTCATTAAAGTTCATCTAAATGTCGCCAAGAACCAGAAATTAAATAAAACTTTTCGTAAGAAGCAAAATGAGCCTCAAGAACTAGATACGTTCAAATTAAATTTTGATTCCTTAGACCCAAGCTTTCATTTTGATTCTTTCTTCCCCACAAAAGGCTCGCTTCTACCACTGAAAGTCTTATATGAACTGACAGGCTATCAATCGAAAGGCGGCTCTCTAAATCCCGCAAATGTCCATCACTCGCCTTACAACCCACTTTTTCTATATGGAAAAGCAGGTTCAGGTAAAACTCATCTGCTTATGGCTGTAGCTTTCGCTTTAAGACGGCAAGGTCTTAATGCCACCTATGTTAAAGCAGATACTTTTGCAGACCATGTGGTATCTGCCATAAGAGCGGGAGAGATGAGGCTCTTTAGAGAAGCTTATCGCTCTTCAGATGTCCTTCTTTTGGACGATGTCGATATTTTAGCTCGAAAATCGGCTACCCAAGAAGAATTTTTCCATACCTTTAACACACTTCATTTAGCCGGAAAATTAATTATTCTAACGGCTAATAAACCGCCAAGAGACCTAGATCATATTGAAAAAAGGCTTATAAGCAGGTTTGAGTGGGGCCTCTCACTTCCTTTGGAGCTACCCTCAAAAGAAGAAATGCGTGTCATACTAGAGGGAAAATGCGCACTTCTTGATATCCATTTATCTCCAAAAGTGGCTGATTTTTTTCTCACCACTTTTAAAAGCGGACCAAAAGCCCTTATTAGAGCCCTTGAAGCCTTCTCTCTAAGGACGCATATGAACGAAGATAAGAGCCTTGCAAAACAAGCCTCGCTTTATCCTCAAGCACTTGAGTCCTTAATCAAAGATTTAATCGACGATGAAGAAAAAAGCGTTTTAACAGCCGAAATTATCTTAAAAGCTGTTGCCGAGCATTTTGGCATAAGAATCGATGATCTGAAAGGACCCTCACAAGCAAGGGAATCTACTTTGCCAAGACAAGTCGCCATTTATTTTTTAAGATCAAAGCTCTCTTTACCTTACATGAAAATCGGGGATTTATTAAGCCGAGACCATTCGACCATTATGACAAGTTTTCGTCGAATTCAAAAAGGACTTGATTCTGAAGACGAAAAGATCGCACCTCTTGTTCGCGACATTGAAAAAGGGTTGATCTAAGCATTGTCTTCAATTTTTTCTTGATCGTTGAGCCTTATTTATGCAAGTCTGATTTTGAAGGAAAGTGAATAAGGTTATCTCCATGCTTCAAAAAAGAGATTACGAAATCGCAAAACATATTCAGCTTGGAAGCGAGGATGCAAATCAAACGATTGAGTTTGCAAAAAAGCAAATAGCCCTTGCAAGGCATGAAATGCCGGGCCTTATGGCATTAAGAGATGAGTTTAAGGATCGAAAACCTTTCCTAAAAGCCAAAATTACAGGCTGTCTTCACTTAACAATTGAAACTGCCATTCTCATTGAAACTTTAATTGAGTTGGGAGCCGATGTCCGCTGGAGTTCTTGCAACGTGTATTCCACTCAAGATGAAGCGGCAGCCTATCTTGCAAATAAAGGCATTCCTGTTTTTGCATGGAAGGGGATGAGCGAAGAAGAGTACTGGCGCTGCATTGGGAAAACTTTGGAATTTCCTTATGGCCCTAACCTTCTAATCGATGATGGCGGGGATTTGACAGCTTACGTTTTAGATAAAAGACCTGATCTTATCCCTTCCATAAAGGGAGTCTCAGAGGAAACGACAACCGGTATTCGCGCTTTGTGGAAGCGTTTTCATGAAGGCAAATTACCGATTGCTGCAATCGATGTCAATGACTCTGTCACAAAGTCCAAGTTTGACAACCGCTATGGCTGTCTTGAATCCTTGATTGACGGCATTAAGCAGGCCACGCACCTTATGATTGGGGGAAAAAAAGCTGTGGTGGCAGGTTATGGAGATGTCGGTAAGGGCTGCGCCGAAGCTTTACGGGCCTACGGCGCTCGGGTTGTAATTACAGAAATTGATCCAATTATCGCCTATCAAGCAGTTATGAACGGCTTTGAAGTGACGACCATGGATGAGGCGGCAATGGATGCCGATATCTTTGTCACAGCAACTGGGTGCAAAGGCATAATTCTTCCTCGTCATATGGATAAAATGAAAGACGGTGCGCTTCTTTGCAACATCGGTCATTTTGATGTTGAAATCGATGCCAATTACTTATTTACAAACCCGGAGATTGTGCATGAGGAGATTAAGCCCCTTGTTGATAAATTCACTTGGAAAAATGGTAAAAGCGTTCTCTTGCTTGCGAAGGGGCGGCTTGTGAATTTAGGATGCGCGAAGGGACATCCCTCCTTTGTTATGTCTAACTCCTTTTGCAATCAAGTTCTTGCACAGCTTGAACTTTGGGAATCGTCTAAAAAATACCCTCCCGGAATTTATCGCCTTCCAAGAATTCTTGATGAAAAAGTCGCTCGCCTTCATTTAAAACCGCTTGGTGTTAAGCTGACGACCTTAAATGATGAGCAAGCAGAGTATTTAGGCGTCCCGGTCAATGGTCCTTATAAAAGAGAAGATTACAGATACTAGGCAAACCTAAGATTTGTAAATTTTTTTTGCAAAAAGTTTTTTTTTGTTTTTCCTTTTCAATTTTTCTTGGTAAAATCTCGCATCTTATGCTAAAGTGAGTGTCAGATTTTTTTAGCGAATACTATCGGAGTATAGCGCAGCTTGGCTAGCGCGGCTGCTTTGGGAGCAGTAGGTCGGGGGTTCGAATCCCTCTACTCCGATCCGCTAAGGGAAATAGGCTCTTTACCTTTAGGGGTAAGGAGCTTTTTTTTTGGAGATCTTCTATGTTTTTAAATTTTTTTTTCTCAACCCTTAACTGGAATTCGAATCCAACTGCTTTTACCCTCCCCTATTTTGATTTAGAGGTACGATGGTATGGGCTTTTTTTTGTTGCGGGCTTCTACATCGGCTATCTTATGGTAGAAAAAAAAGTGAGGAATCTGGTTTCTTCTTCTTTTTACTTAAGAGACATCAAATCAGCTGATTTTTTTAATGAAGAGCTAGAAGGTCTCTTAGTAAAAAATAATGAGGAATCAAAGCTTTTTAAAACCGCTTTTTCCCATAATCAAAACTTGGATAAATCAAAACTTTTCAATAAGTTAAACACTCTTCTTATCGAGAACCCTTCTAGAATAACTAAAACCTTTTTTCTTAACGCATTTCCAAAAACCTTGTTTTCACCAAAAGAGCTCTCAAACTATTTCTCAGATCATTTGCTTTGGTATCTTGTCCTTGGCACGGTCATTGGAGCAAGGCTTGGGCATGTCTTTTTCTATGAATGGCCCTATTATCAAAATAACCTGCTAGCCATTTTTAATATCAGGGAGGGCGGCCTTGCAAGCCATGGAGGAACGATTGGAGTTTTATTTGCCCTTTTTCTTTTCTCTCAAACTACTTTAAAACGTTTTCCTGAGCTTTCACTTTTCAAGCTTATGGACATTTTAACTGTGCCCGTAGCCTTAGTCGTTTCCTTTATAAGACTGGGCAATTTTTTTAATCAGGAAATATTAGGAAAGCCAACAGATCTTCCCTGGTCAGTCCTTTTCCAAAGCCCGGCCTCCGGAGAAAGCCTTGTGCCAAGACACCCGGTTCAACTTTATGAGAGCTTAGCTTATTTTTTAAGCTTCCTTTTTTTATTTTTCCTTCCGGAAAATAAGCTTAAAGAGGGTCAGAAAGCCGGGATATTTCTAATTTTGATTTTTGGAAGCCGTTTTTTCTTAGAGTATTTAAAAGAGCCGCCAACAGCCCTTGTGTTTTCAGAAACGACATTGCTTACAGGACAACTTTTAAGCATCCCTTTTGTAGCCTTGGGGTTTTACTTTTATATAAGAAATAGAAAATCTCCACCTTCTTTTAAAAAACAAGGTAATTCACATGTGAATTAGTTTGAAAAAGCTTGCGTTAGGACTTTTTTGCAAAGATTTGTTATCTCAAGAAAGTGCTCCCTATCATAATCGTAGCTATAATTGTGGGGATTTTCGAAGAAACCTTCTTCCACTTTTTTCTTAAGATTCTCTTTATTGACTTTTGGAGGAGGCCTTTTTAAAAGCTCATCGGCCTCGTTTAAGATCCGCTCTAGGAACACTATCTCTTGAGGAATAACCTCTTCATTTACATCGCTTCTGCTTAGTTTCAATTTAATTTCCCTTAATTGTTTCATCTCCGATAAATAATTCTTAAGAATATCCAATTGGTTTTTTACAAGCGTGTCTAGCTTCTCTTTTATACTACTTTTTAACTCCTTTCTTTCATCCCGTCCAATTTCCGGATAGGCCTCTCTCATTCTTTCAATAAAGGCTCTATCTTCCCTCCCGAGTTGATGTTGTTCCTCTTCCGTAAGAGATTTTAAAAAATCTCTCATTTCTATCTCATAAACCACTAATTTGTCAGAGCCAACTCTTGAGATATAGCTTTTAACCAGGATATTTTCATAAAGAGGCCGCGTCGGGTCTATAATTTGACCCACCTTTCTTTGGATCAACTTTCTCAGTTTGACTCGCTTTGTTTTCAAAGTTTCAAGATCCTGGGTCGAGATATCTTTTTTTAATTTTTGCCAAAGAGAGATCGTTTTTGTGATCAATTGATCCTGGCTATGGGTAATTATACCGATATTGTCCTTCTTATTTTTGATGAACTTTTTCCACTGTTCTTCCGAATTAAGCTCCCACCCAAAGGATTTCATAAGAAAGCCGATGGGACGGCCGATAACAGGCAAAAGGCTAGAAGCTGTCTCAGCAAGAGAACCAAAGGATCTTGAAACCACAAGTCCAATTTTATCATTCCCATCTTTTCCAACAACTTGTGTCGCTATGCCACCGCCTAATGAATGGCCTAAATATGCGATGTCCTCATCGTTTATTCCAGCCTCCCGAAGCATTTCTACAGGTGTTTCAGCATCAATGATAAGGTCTTGAAGCCGCTCTAGCTGGCCTTTGCTTTCTAAAACCCCCCTATAATTAAATAATAGGACATTGGCACCCGATTTTCGGCCAATTTCCTTAGCCTCCTCCAGACAATTTTCATAGCACTGGCCATTCCCCTGAAGCATTATGATCCATTTTTGATCTTTTTTAATTTTTTGTTCATTTTTTTGGAAAATCAAGAGGCCGTCAAGATCCACCCCATCGCTTGTTTTCATTTGTAAGACGCTTGCGGTCTCAGGGTTATTTTTTAAAAAGTCATTCCGAATTCCCCTAAAGACTTTTTTATAAGAGGGTGGAACCCCCGGAAGGACAGCATGGGGAGCTACTTTGTCGACAATTAATTTTATCAGGGGAAGGATGCCAAGACTTAATATTTTGACCAGCAAGGAAAGACTTGTTTTATCTTCTTTGGCTTTAGGTTTTGCTTCAAAGGCGATAACCCTTTTTTCAAATAAGATGGGTTTAGATGTTTCTTGAGTACTTGGCCTAGAGACCGAAACCGAACCTAGTGGATCACCTTGCATACCTTTACCTTTATTTATTCAATTAGATTAGAAACGGAAATGTGTCTTTATTATAGCAAATGTATTTATTTGTTCTTCTTTAAAATTTTTTCTATTAAGAAATTATTAATAGACAAATATAATCTTTACATAAACCTGAAATAAAAAAAATGTTTTACGTAGATACTTAGTAATAGAGGTATGGATATAATTATTAAATAAAATATTATATAATATAATTAACATAATTTATTACTATACTAAGGGATTTATTATGCAAGCATTCTCATCGGATAAAACTCCTTCTCCCCAGGAGGGTGCCACCTTTGGAACCAGGCAATTCCCAAAACCGGACAAACCCCTACCCCCAGTTCCCTCTTCAACTTCTCAGATAGCAGCAGGAACACTCGGAGGAACGGTAACCACCCCCTCTACTCCTCAAGCCAATGTCGGTTCCGAACATTTGGGAGCAAACAATTTTACCAGGTTTTTACCCTCTAGAGAGTCTATATCCAACATGATTCATTCAGCTTGGGAAGCTGTCTCCAATAAAGCCTCTTCCGTCAAACAATCGGTGACCAAGGAAAACATACAAAAAGCCGGCGTTATTGTTTGGAATGTAATTAAAAGAGCCCCTTCCGAAATTGCGACAGCGTCTGTAAAACAGGGCCGGGAGATGAAAGAAGAGCTCCAGGAAAACTTAAAAGAAATGAAGGATTTCGGAATAAAGGGCTATAAAGCAGGTGTTGAGAAAACAAAGGCCGGCTACGAAGCTATTGTAAAGGTGATTGGAAAAGCCAAGAGAGCGGCCTCTGAAGCTTTCTCTAAACTTCGGGAATCTATTAATGAGTATAAGACAAAAAGACAAGAACTGCGACAAAGCCTAATTGAAAAAGCACCTCCTAAATCTAACAAACCTGATCAATCAACCATGCCAAGTGATAGTGGTTTCAGTGAAATTACGGAAGAGAAAGCAGAAGCGCTAATGGGAAGATCTATGGAGGATGTGGAAGCAAAAACACCCCCTCCGATACCTCAAAAGCCAAATCCGGAAAGGCTCGCTGAAATGAATAGAAACTTAAACGAATGGCGAAAGGTAGAGGTTGAGTCAGAGACTGTTGACCCATTTCCATCTTCCCCAAGAGAACCTAAGGGTAAAGAAAAGGATACCCTTTTTGCTTCTGCCCAATTTGAAGGCTATAAAGAATCCGATGTCCCACAAGAGGCTTTTGATCTTCCAGAACCCCCAAACATTCCCTTGCCTCAACCTCCAACTATAGGATCTGCTAAAGTTTCCGGCGACGAAACTAAAACTAGATGGAATCGCGGGCTATTGAATGGCGTAGCGGCAGCAATTTTCCGCCACCCCGTCCAATCGATTGTTAAACCTTTAGCTAACCGAGTAAAAGGCAATCCTGAAGAAGCGCACCTAAAAGCAGAAGAAGGCTCAAAAGCTGCTTTATCTGAAAAAGATAGGGCTCTTCTAGTAAAAAAGAATTATGAGGCTAATTTAGTTCGCCTAGGAGAGTATGGAGCGGCCTCGCAGGAAGCAAAAAAACTTGGAGATCAATATTCCATGGTTCTAAAAAAAGACGGGACCATAGTCGTAAAGAAAACTAAAAATCCAAAACAGCTAAAATCCGCCAATGCGGAGCTTGCCGATCTTATTCGTACAACTGCAAGTTTAGGTGCGGAACTAGGGTATAAATCGACAAACATTTTTGTACCGGGAACTGCAAGGCCAGGCTCCCCGGGCACTGAGCTAAATATAGCCGGTTTTATAGGACGTCTTGAAACAATGAAGCAAGTAGCTGAGGGAACCAAGTTAAATCAGAGCTTTGCAAGCTTTCAAACCAACGCAGGACCGGCTTATGCAAGTATTATGGCTACAAGAAAAGTCTTTGATTTTTTTGAGAACCCGAAAACTAAGGAAGTCTTCTTAAATCTTCATAAGTCAGTCCATGGGGATAATGAAGTAAGGTATGAAATTCAAGAAGGACGCGGTAATTATACGACTTTTAGCGATTTGATTGGTGATCCGGGTAAGCCAGGGTCAGGATCTATTGTCCGAGATGCCACAAGGATTCAAAACGAAAGTGAGGTTTTTTTAGCAGACCCCGAATCCTCTATCCTTGAGTACTTAAATGGAAGACTTCCTCTAGTTAGAAATGAGCTTCTCAAACGTGAAGGGATAATTCAAAAAGACTATGGCAGTCTTGAAGTTGCTAGAAAAGCCTTAAACGGCCCCTTGCAAAAAGAATATGACGACCTAAAAGCTGAATTAAATTTTGACAAAATAAAAAATGAAGAAGCTCAGCTTTCAAAAGAGGTTAGCGATCTCAAAGCAGCCCATGGGGACAAGGACGCTAGAGTGCTTGACGCACAAAAAAAACTTTCCGATAAAAAAGCGGAACTAGCCTTTGTAACTACAGAATTATCTAAAACTAAATATTCAGAACTTAGCGGAGAGTTAGATTATATAGACACAAGATCAGAATATGTGAAAAAGTATGAGAAATGGGTAACAGGTAAGAGTAAAGTCGACTTTACTGATAAAATTTTCGAGGAATATAGTAAGGTCGGTTCGACAGGCTATAATGACGCCCTCAATGCCCTTATTTCAAGCGGGGTAGCTGAAGATTTTAAAGCGTATTGCAAGCTTAATTACCCGAATTACCCAACTTTCCACTATTACGCAGGGCAATCTCCTTTAACAAAAGAGCAAGAGCTTCAAAACTTAGATACAATTAAGCACCTTGGTTCCGAATATTACGACCTAAGGCAAAAAATTCTCGAAAGTGTACATCTAAGTCGATTACAAGAAGGCGAGGCAGAAGGAAAAGGCGGTATTGACAATCTCTTTAACCTTCCTGTCTTGATACAAAAATTTATGAGTGACTATCCTCCCACAGTTTAATCCATCTATTTCCAAAGGAGCTAAATTAGCTCCTTTGGCTGTCAATAAATTATAATTGCTTCTTTTTTAATCCGTTAAATTTACAATTGGCTTCTTTGTTGTAATAACAGCTTAAGAAGGAGCAAAGTATGTTAGCCTTGGATACCGGTTCCTGCGGTTCAAGAATAGGAACTTTTCCCGAAGAAATGAATGAAAAAGAGCAAGGCAAGTTAAGTCCGCTTGAGGTTCGATCCCCTCTCTCTTTAAGACGCTTAGACCCATTTCCTTCCCCGAGAAGTAAAAGATCCGGGTCATTGAGAAATCTATTTTCTCCAAGAGAAAAACAAGAAGGTTATTCAGCAAAAGTAGTTCTTGAGCTTAGACAAACGATTGACCAAAAATGCGATAAATTGCTAAGGGGGAAGTTTAAAAAACTTAATGATCATATTATTTCACTAAAAAGAAATATCCTTACTTTATTAAAATTACTAAATCTTGAAGATTGTGATTTAAGTGAAAAAACAAACAAATTAGATCAATTTCTAAATTCCCTTTATGTTTTTTTGGAAGGCTTCTTAAAGAATAAGGCAGAGAAGATAAAGCTCTCAAATAAACTCTTCTTTGTCCGGGAGCTTTTACTCCCTTTAAATAATTCAGATCTTTTCCCAAAAGATCAAAAAAGTTCTATTTATAGCTTCTATTTTGGCAAATTTATTCCCCTAGTATCCTCCATAAGCTGGGAACATATCGATGAAGTTGGCGATTTTGCGATCTCCTCAATAAAAGATGAGCCTCTTAGTAAAAAACCGACATCCTTTCGGAACTTCAAAAGTGTCCTCTTTAATAACTATGGTCTTCTCCCTCAAGACTTTTCTTATTCCATAGAGACTGATGATGAAGAATACGTAGCGAGGTTCCAATTTGGAGGAAAATGGTACGAGATCCCGAAAAACTTACATATCATTTGCGATCCTGAACAAAGAAAAATGCTTTTTTTGGAAGCCACGACAGGAGCTCTTGAAAATCATGACCAATGTAAAATCGATGTCATTGAAAACTTTTTATTTTTGGGGCTAACCGACGGTTGCGGCCAAAATCGCGGGGCTACCGTTTCTGCGACAAGAGTTTTAGATGAGATCACCTCTTATTTAATAGTTTCAGATTTAAATAAGACCAAAACCGTAAAAGAAGCCTTAAAAATCGAGTTTGAAGCCTTGAAGCATACTCAGGAAATCCTAATTAAAGAGGCCGATGAAATAAGAGGCGATACGACCCTTACTTTTTGCTTGGTAAAGGGCAACTCTCTTACCGGGCTTTCTGTTGGAGATAGTAAAATTTTTATTTTAAGAAGAAGTGAAGGTGACTGGAAAATTTTTGATCTCGCCTCAACCACAAGGACCTCTCCTGAAGATTGCGGCGGAAGGCTCGTTGGAACCGGTTCAACTCCCGAACTTGCAGCCCTTGCTTTTTTTTCCTTTAAGCTTATGGAAGGAGATATTGTTTTCCTTTGCAGCGATGGGGTTTCCGATTGTTTTGATCCGGCTATTTTGAAAAACGGCTCCCCTTCTCTTATAAAAAATTTGGAAGACTTATTAAAAGAGAATTCTTGCAGAAATGCCGAAGAGATGGAGGACCTTCTTGTTAGGGAGCTCCAGCTTCGGACCTTTGAGGAAAAAAGACAGCTTTTCGCAGGGGCTAATAAAGTAGAACCCACTCAAGGCTCAGGCAAACTGGACAACGCCAATATGTGTTTTTATACCTATAAAAAAATGGAAAATTAAAAAATGTGCACGAAACTAGCCCTTTTTCCCAATCAAAGCGAGTTTCGAAAGAAGTCTATTGTTTTTTTTTTAAATTTCGTTCATAATGCTACCATTAATTTAATAAAATTTGTTGATAACAAGTTTTTTGCGGAAGTTTTAAGACATTACCCGCAAAACTGATAAGTTCTAGGAAATTCCATGGATAATGATTGCTGCCAAGAAAATGAAGAAAAAAAAGATGAACACAAATGTTGCAAAGCAAAGCTCATCTTTGAGCATGATAAGGAAGAAATAGAATTAGAAGACGGCTCCCCTATTGCAGAATTTTGCGAAGAAGCGGGCGTTCCTTTTGCTTGCACTGAAGGTGTTTGCGGCACTTGTGTAATTGAAGTGAAAGAAGGAATGGAAAACCTCACCGACCCCACTCAAGAAGAAAAAGATTTTCTTGGAGAAGACACAATGGGAGAACGTTTAGCCTGCCAATGCAAGATCAACTGTAAGAAAAATCCGGCGATTATTCGCATTTCATTTTGATTCTTAAGAAACCTTCTTTATGATTGGACTCACTAAAATCGTTTAAAATTTAATACCCTTATTCAATGAATGAGGGCTAAGAGAGGAAATAATTATGACGCAAAATCAAAATCCGGAAAAAGTCAATCCGATGCCAAAAATTCATCGGCACATGACAATTGATGAAATTTTAGGCTCTTTCCCTTCAAAAGCACAAAAGATTGCCCATGAATTGACACGCGCAGGCCTTCACTGCGTCGGCTGCCAAGCTTCTACCTGGGAAACTCTAGAAGCCGGGATGATGGGCCACGGTATGTCTGAAGCTTCTATCGAAGAGCTTGTCCGTCGCCTCAACAAAGTGTTAGAAGAAGAGGAAGGGGATGCTAAAACAATTACCCTAACTGAGCGCGCAGCTGAAAAATATAGAGAAATTCTTGAAAGCGAAGGCAAAGCCAATTATGGCTTACGATTTGGCGATAAGCCAGCCGGATGCAGCGGCTTTGAGTACACTCTTGATTACTCAGAAAAAGCAGAAGCTGATGACCTCGTTTTTGTTTCTCAAGGCATTGAGATTCACATTCGAAAAGGGGCTGCAGGAAGACTTCTTGGATCTGTTATCGATTATATCGATGCTCTTCAAGGTTCAGGCTTTAAAATCTCTAACCCCCACGCAAAATCATCTTGCGGCTGCGGAACTTCCCACGGTTACTAAAAATTTTCTAAAGCGTCCCTTTTGGGACGCTTTTTACTTCTTGCTTAAAGCATTGACAGCAGCTTCCTTTAACGTTTCAGAAAGCGTCGGGTGTGCGAGGCAAGCTAAACCAAGGTCCTCTAAAGTCATATTTTTTATTAAGGCTATAACTCCGGCGCTAATCATTTCCGAGGCTTGGGGCCCTAAAATATGAATCCCTAGAAGCTTTCCTGTTTTCTCATCGCCTAAAACCTTGATAAACCCTTCTGTGTCAAAAGTAGCTCTCGCTCTCGCATTACCCTTAAAAAAGCTTTGGCCGCTAAGATATTTTATCGATAACTTCTTAAGCTCTTCTTCAGTGAAGCCAACAGATGCGGCTTCGGGATGTGTGTACACCACATTAGGAATCGAAATATAACGCATGGGAGTTGGGTTGCCTAGGATAAAATCAACAACAGCCACCCCTTCTTCTGAAGCTTTATGAGCAAGACTTGGGCCATCAATCACATCCCCTATGGCATAAATAGAGGGAGTTGAAGTCCTAAAAAAACCGTCTACTGCAATTTGTCCTCTTTCATTTAGCTTAACCTTTGCCTTTTCAAGATTTAAAGGTTTAAGTAAGGGCTTTCTGCCAATAGCCACAAGAACGATATCTGATTCAAGCTCTCCTTTTTTCCCTTCCGCTTCAAACTCTACCTTAACCCCCTTCCCTGAAGTTTTACCGGAGATTACCTTCGCCCCTAAAAGAAATTGCAACCCTTGCTTTTTTAAGCTCTGCAAAAGCTGTCTTGAAACTTGTCCATCCATTCCGGGGGCTATGTAGTCTAACATCTCAATTAAGGTCACTTCAGAACCTAGTCTCTGATAGACAGAAGCAAGTTCTACTCCAATGATTCCAGCCCCTATGACAGTCATTTTTTTAGGGACAGACTCAAGGGCTAAAGCGCCGGTAGAGGAAACAATTTTTTTCTCATCAAAAGGAAGAAAAGGAAGTTCTATTGGATAAGATCCGGAAGCGATTATGATATTTTTAGCTCGGATAGCCTCTTTTTTATCCTTGGATTGGATAGCGATTGTGTTTTCATTTTCAAAAGAAGCCAGTCCTTCATAACGGGCGACTTTTAAGCTTTTAAATTGGCTTGCCACGCTATCGCAAAGGCCCTTGACGACTTCTTCTTTTTTTGACTGCATCGTCTTCCAGTTATAGGAAAGCTCTTGAAACGTCAATCCGAAAAGCTCAGCTTGCGTTTTCATATGGTAGTACTCTTCAGAAGATTGCAAAAGGGTTTTTGAAGGGATGCACCCGACGCGAAGACAAGTGCCGCCAAGAAGAGGCTCTTTTTCAATGCAAGCCGTTTTTAAACCGGCTTTTGCCGCCTTTAAAGCAGCGACATACCCCCCGGGGCCGGCTCCAATAATTGCAAGATCATAAAGAGTCTCTGCCATGATAGCTTCCTTTTATAAATCCAATAGTAGACGAGAAGGGTCTTCCAACGCTTCTTTAATCATCACAAGAAAGGTGACGGCTTCTTTTCCATCAATAATCCTATGGTCATAACTTAAAGCCAAATACATCATGGGTCTTATGACAATCTCATCATTTAGGGCAACCGGCCTTTTCTTAATCGTATGCATACCAAGAATAGCGCTTTGAGGGGGATTGACGATGGGGGTTGATAAAAGGGATCCAAAAATTCCGCCGTTTGTAATCGTAAAGCCTCCTCCCTGGAGATCATCAACCGAAAGCTTTCCTTCCCTTGCTTTTTCGGCAAGATTTACAATTTTTTTTTCAATTTCGGCAAAAGAAAGCTTATCTGCCCCCTTAATAACCGGAACAATTAACCCATTATCTAAGGATACAGCCACGCCTATATTATAGTAATTGCGATAAACGATTTCGTCCCTTTCGATATAAGCGTTCACTTCAGGAATAGCTTTTAAAGCTTTAATGGCGGCTTTTACAAAAAAGCTCATTAAACCGAGCTTAACCCCGTATTTTTTTAGAAAAACGTCTTTATATCGCTCTCGAATAGCCATTAACTCGAAAAGATCCACCTCATTAAACGTTGTCAGCATGGCAATTTCTTGCTTGGCTTGAACAAGCCTCTCCGCTATGACGCGTCTAATTTTACTCATTTTTTTTCTAGTTTCAAACGGCTCTTCTTGAACGTTTTTTCTAGCCTCTAAGGGTCCTTCTTGAGAGTCTTGTAGAGGTGCCGCCCGCTCTATTGGTTTTTCTTCAGATGATTTTTTTTGAAGATCCTCTTCTTCTTTTAAGAAATCTTCTTTGCTGATGCGAACTTCTTTTCCTGAAGAGGCTTCTTTTGGAGCAGCTTCAGAAATGGCTTTTTTACTTCCCTTAGCAACTTCTTCTTTTTTTTCAACAGCCTTGCTTGCTTTACTCTCTTTTGATGTTTCTTGGGTTTTAGCGTCATTTCCTTTGGCTTCCGTATCAATAAAGCCAATGACTTGCCCGACAGTCACCTTATCTTCTTTTTTAACGGTCAATTCAAGGCGCCCCGCTTCTTTTGCAAATAGGGACTGGTTAACTTTATCAGTTTCAAGTTCAAGAATTTCATCATCCATTTGTAAAAGGCTTCCCGGCGCTTTGAAAATTTCACCGATGGTCGCTTCGGATATGGACTCTCCCATAGCAGGGACTTTGATTTCTATCTTCATGAACGGCCTTCCCTTAGAATTTTTTCCTTTTCAGCCCCTTTTGCAGCTACATCAAAAATGGTCGGTTTAGAATCGGAAAACAAGTTTCCTAAAATTTCTTCTAGTTGCAGACGATGCAGAGTAGTCGACCCGGTAGCTGTGGATGCGCTTCTCTTTCTTCCGTAATAATTGATTTTTATGCCTTCAGGCAAAAGGCTTTCAAGCCTTGGTTGTATGTATTCAAAGGCCCCCATATTGCAAGGCTCCTCTTGAACCCAGCTATAGCGCTTGACAGACTTATACTTTTGAATAAGAGCTTCTAACTTTTCAACATTTAAAGGGTAAAGCTGCTCGATTCGACAAATTGCCATGGAAGTCTTTTCGCGCTTTTTCTTCTCTTCTAGCAAATCGTAATAGATTCTGCCTGAACAGAAAACAAGGTCTTCCGCATTTTCTTCAGCCAAAGGATCATCAATCACTTCTTCAAAAGAGCCTTTGTTAAAATCTTGAAGCGAGCTTACAGCTTGAGGGTGTCTTAAGAGGCCTTTTGGGGTAAAAACAATAAGCGGCTTCGGGAAGTTTCTTAACATATGCCTTCTTAGCATATGAAATAGTTGCGCCGGGGTGGTCGGGTAAATCACAAATTGATTGTTTTCAGCCGACAAATTAAGAAAGCGTTCCATTCGGGCCGAAGAATGTTCCGGCCCCTGACCTTCATAGCCATGAGGAAGAAAAAGAACTAAATTGCATCTTTGCCCCCATTTTTGTTCCGAGGAAGATAAAAACTGGTCAATGATGACTTGAGCGCCATTTACAAAATCCCCAAACTGAGCTTCCCATATGACCAAATTGTCTAGTTTTGCAATGCTATAGCCATATTCAAATCCAAGGGCTCCATATTCGGAAAGAAAGGAATTATATAAATACAGCCGCCCTTGCTCTTTTTCTAGATTATCTAAGGGAATATACGGTTTTCCTTTCTCTTGATCTATCAGTAAAGCGTGTCTATGGCTAAAGGTGCCTCTTCCGGAGTCTTGGCCCGCAAGTCTGATTGTTACGCCTTCTATAAGCAAAGACCCTAAAGCCAGATATTCACCTGTTCCCCAATCGATTTCTTTATGTTGTAAAACGGAATCAGCCCTATCTTTAAATAAAGATTTTAACTTGGGATGGATCTTGAAATCGGAGGGAAGTTCCGTTAATTTGCTTGCAAGGCTTTTGAGAACTTTTTCATCAACCCCTGTTTTTATCGGCTTTAACATGGCGCTTCGACTGTCTTTAAACTGATCTTCCTGCTGTTTAAGTCGTGATTCCGCTTTAAACGGATTTTGTTTTTTAGAAAGTTCAAGCTCTTCTTGCAAAGCTTTTTGAAACTCTTTCTCGAGCTCTAAAGCCACTTCCTTTTCAAGAAAGCCATGCCGGATCAATTCATCCCGGTAAAGCTCTCGTGATCCCTTTTTCTCTCGTATCATCTGGTATTCCAAGGGCTGGGTGTAAGCTGGCTCATCCGCTTCATTATGGCCGTATTTTCTATAGCAATTAAGATCGATAAAAACATCAATCCCAAATTTTTGTCTTATTTTTAGAGCAAGAATAACACTTAAAACACACGATTCAGGATCTTCTGCATTAACATGAAACACCGGAGCGCCAAACCCTTTAGCGATATCTGTTGCATAGGTGGTTGACCTGCCATCTTGGGGAAGTGTTGTAAAGCCTATTTGATTATTTACGACAATATGAAGGGTACCGCCTGTTTTATAGCCTCCGAGATTGTACATTTGCAAAGTTTCATACACAACCCCTTGGCCGGCAATTGCGGCATCTCCATGAATAAAAACCGGTATTATCTTTTTTTGCGGCTCTTTTACCCCTTTTCCTTTCAAAATATCCTGCTTGCATCTAACAAGACCTGTCACAACAGGACATACTGCTTCCAAATGACTTGGATTGGGAGTCAAATCGATAATGACTTTTTTGTTTTTTGTGGTCGTCACAGTAGCTGTAAAGCCTTTATGATATTTGACATCTCCTGATCCTTCAAAGCTATTTGGAACAAAGCGATCTTCAAACTCATTAAAAATTTCAGAGTATGATTTATTTAAAATATTGCAGAGAATATTTAATCGCCCGCGGTGCGCCATTCCAATCGCAATTTCTTCCACCTCATAATCGGCTGCAGATTCCACTAAAAGAGACATCATGGGTATTAGCGTTTCCCCGCCCTCTATTGAAAATCTTTTTTGGCCTACATACTTTGTGTGTAAAAACTTTTCAAATAGCTCCGAGTGGTTGAGCTTATCTAAAATTATTCTTTTGGTTTCTATGGGGAGAGAAAGATCAAGCTCAGGTGTTTCCAGTTCATTTTGCAGCCAATCGATTAATTCTTCATTTTGAGAGCCCGTATACTCGATGCCTATTTTTCCGCAGTAAATGTCGTAAAGCCGCTCTTTAATCTCTTTAAAAGGTGCATGAGAGGCTTTAAGCAACCCATAAGTCGGAAAAAGGGCCGTATCTTCCTTTTCACTAAATTCATTAAGCCTTTCCTCAATCTGCAAGGGAAGAGACTTAGATTCAAGGCTTAGGGGATTGATGTTGACTGCCAAATGTCCATAATTTCTAAAAGCTTGGATCAAACGAAGAATTTTTTCTTCCCGACTTGAATCCAAGCCGCCTTCTTTTGCAAGGCTTGGCTTTAATGCTTTTGAGGAGTCTTTGGGATTTAAAGATTGGGAAGCTGATTTCCATGAAGGGTCAAGAGATAAATTTTTTTCATTTTCAAAATACCGCTCTAATAACTCGATGTTTTCCATTCCGCCGGCTTCGAGCGGATTAAACCCTTGTCCTTTCATGGCAGTCCTTTTCTTAAACGTTAGCTCCTTTTTCTTTGGAAAAAAGAGGCTTATTCTTTAAAACTTTAGAATGTTTATAATCTAAGTTTTGAAGTTATTTTTAGCTATACCTATTACAGTTAACTTTAACTTTGTCTTTAGGTTTAACCGAAGATTTTTTTTAAAAACCTAAAAACTTACATATAATAAACTTATTTTTAGATAGTTATGACAATCAAAACTTGCTCCATTTTCTTCCTTGGTTGGCTTCTTTTTCTCTCTTTTTCTTGCTCTGAAATTAGAAATAAAAGAGCTTCTAATTCCCTAGAGGTAATTTATGGCAGAGCTTTGCAGGAAAACGAAAGAAAACCCATTTATAGCCTATCTCTTCCGGAGGGCTGGCAAAAAATCGAAGAGTATCCGACTGATTCTCTGAAGGATACAACTAAACCTCTTGGAAAATGGAAAAAGGGCGAGATTATTTTAACCGTTTATAACTTTCCCTTTAGCAGCTTGCAAGAGCGCATCCCTCCTCATTTTCAGGTGGATAGATGGAAAAAACAACTGAATGCAGCTCCCGAATCGATTCTTATCGAACCCCAAGCTTTTTCAGGTTATAAGGGGCTTTACTTTGAAGGGATAGGGTTTTTAGAGGGAAAGCCGTCTTCCATGATGGCTTGGGCCTTAAGTCTTGGAGACGGCCATAGCTTTACTTTACGAAAAATAAAAAATCGCACTCAAAGAGAAGATGATCTTTTAAACAACCTTCTTAGCGACATCACTATAAAAGCCACCGGTCCAAGGCCTTCCCTAGAAGAGTATCATGATGAAATTGTAGCCATAGCTAGATCCTTTGAAACCATTAACCCTTTTCCTTAAATGCTAAAAAAGACATTTTTATTTCTAGCAAGCATACGATTTGCCATTATTCTTATTTTACTATCAGCTTTGATGGTAGCTCTTGGAACATTTTTAGAATCTAAAAGCGATTCTCATGGCTTCGCTTCTGAATATATCTACTCTCACCCCCTATTCCAGCTTATTCTTATTGGGTTTTTTATTAATATTCTCTTTTCAGCCTTAAAAAGATGGCCCTTTCGTTTGAGGCATATCCCCTTTTTAATCACCCATCTTGGGCTTCTGATGATTATCTCAGGAACCTTTATAAAAAATTTATGGGGTCTTCAAGGACATCTTATTATTACAAGCGGAAGCGCCAGCAATAAAGTTGTGCTCTCTCGCGGAAGCTACTCGCTAAGCGTTGAAGATAAAAATACGAGAACTATTGAAACCTTTGATCTAACCCCGAATATCTTGGGGATGATTCCCAAAAAGCTAAAATCAACTCTTTTCCCTTACGAGATAGAAACAGCGGCTTTTTTTCCTCATGGTGAAGAAACGCTTTTTAGCTGGTTTAAAGACGGTTTTCTTTTTATTAACGGTCTAAACCCTTTACCCGTCACTTATTGGGATTCAAAAAAAGAGGTTTTTCCCTTATTGCAGCTTGAATTTTCAAAAGACCTTCCCTTAACGGACCTCTATGCTATCAGAAGCAAAAATCCCGAAGAGACCATCCGATCTCTATTTGAAAAGGGAACTGTTTTTGAAATCAAAGTTACAGATGAAGATACAAGTTCCTATAAAATTGAGTTTGAAGACGAGGATGGCTGCAAGCTTAAACTTATTTTTAAGGATGAAATATATTCAATGCTTTTAGAGGGGCCTTTAGCCTTATCGTTTGCTCCGAAGAAAATCGGAAAAGGATCGCTTCAAAGCTGCATCATTCAAAAAAAACCTCTTGTTGCATTCATAGAAGATCCTGAAAATCAAATCCATTTTTTAGCTATTAACTCTTCGGGAAAAATCTTTAAAAAAGTTTTCCAAAATGAACTTAAGGGTTCCTTTTTAGCTTATCAAGAAGGCTTCTCAGGCTATGGGTTAATGGCCTCTCTTCCAAAAGGTTTTTTTGAAGAAGAAGTCAGGGATTTAACCCCCTCTCGTTTTGAGGCTCTATCGATCAAACTAAGACCTCTTTTTGAAACGGATGATGAGCTTTCCCTTCCCTTAAAACTTTTTAAGGAAAGCGCTCAAAAGGTGGATGCCGACTTTACGTTTTCCTTCTTGTCTTTTCTTGACCTTATTGAAAAAGAGAATCAGTGGCTCTTTGGAAATACACTTCCTAAAAGTTTAGAGCCGTTATTTTCTAAAATAGATTTAAGTTTGATCCCCCAGGAATTTTTCATTATTGCCAAATTAAATCATCTATTATCAGATCCTAAAGAAAGTCTTCCTTCCTTTTTAAAACCGTATGCATCTTTATTGGAAGGCAATTCTTCCTCAATTGTTGACTTGCGGGAAAAGACTTTGGATTTGCTTTCAAGTTTAACCTCCCTTCCTGCTTTTCCTGATTTTTCAGAGGGTTTAACTCCCTCGGAAAAAGCTACCGTGTTTAGCCTGCTTATCAGAGTGTTCTCACTCGATTTTGAAACGCTTGCTCCTTTTTGGACGACCGAGGAAGCACGCTTGGAAGATTTAAAAAGGTATTATGAAAGGCTTCGCTTAGGTGAAAAATTTCAAGAAGAAGCTCCATGGCTTAGAGAGCTTCCCTTAAGCTCGAAAAGCCAAGCTTTTTTAACTCTTTCAAAGGGTTTTATTGGCTCCCTTTCTTCTGAAGCCTTTACTTTTGAAGACTATCTTTCAAAAGCGCCTCTATTTTTTAGGGAAGCTAAGCCAAAAGATTTTGATAGAGAGATTAGCTTTGAAACACTCCTTAAGCCTGTCAGAAAAAAAGCACCGCTGCCCTTAAAGAGGGAAGACAGCCGTCCGCTTTATTATTTTGCTTTTTCTGATAGCGGCTCTAAAAACCTAATGGGAGTTTTATACGACCCTTCAAAAAATGGTCTAAAATGGCCCTCAAAAGAGGGTAACTATTTATTTAAATTAGAGCCAAAAGAAGAAACGCTTCCTTTTACCCTTCGTTTGAAAGAAGCAAGGCAAAAAAAGCATGCCGGCACAAATGAAGCTTTTAGCTATGAATGCCGTATTCAGGTAAATGAAGAGGGTCAAAGTGAAGAATATTGCCTTTCGATGAATCAAGTCTTTGAAAGCAAAAAAGGAATTCGATTTTATCTTTCAAATATTACCCCTTTTGATGAAAGCGATGTACAAACAGTGCAGTTTGCCGTGAATTATGATCCGGTAAAAGGCATTCTTACCTATCCCGGAGGGTTTCTTGTGGTGCTTGGAAGTTTTCTTTTGTTTACAAGAAAAAAAAGAGGCCGTTGAAGGCCTCTTTTTCATGGGTGGCTTTAATGGTTAGTCTTTTTCAAATTTTTCTTTGCACTATTAATGTCGCCAAGATTAAGAGGTATTCTGTTCGTTCCTCCGTGAGACGCATTTCCAACAGAAGGTGTTGAACTTGGATCCTCATCTCTAGGTAATGGCGGCGGCGGTGGTAAATCATCGTCTCCAGGCGGTAAATCATCGTCTCTTGGCGGTAATGGAGGAGGCGCCATAACATCATCAATTAAACATAAATTGCGTTGAAAAAACACATTCGCGCCCGGCATGAATACAGATAAAGGGTAGCAAATCGCTAGCTGAACAGGCGACATCAGAATTTTATAAACATGCCACAAAAAGTGCTTTGCATCAGTATCATTAGGAAGGCTGTCCATCACTCTTCCATGACTTGTTGGAATATATCCAAACGTATGGCGAAATAGAGTAAAGGGCAGTTTCACAGCAAGAGCTACGGTATTGTATAGCGCTGAAAGAGCTACAATTAGAGGATAGGCTACCAAGTTAATGACATGAGGCAGTCTATTACCTTTATTGATCATCTCCATAGTGCTAAGGGCCAGGATATTATCCGGGGATCCTTTTACGGGTAAAAGTTCTGAAGACATTATATTTCCTAAATTATTATTTTTATTATTATATTTTTATAAAATTTTCAAAAAGTGGTTCTAAATATAAACTGCAGTGCCATTACTCGTTATCAAAATTGCTTCTCTTAAATTAAACCTCGTAGTCGCTATCTTCCCAATCGGAATTGTCATCATCGGAGGAAAGGTCGGAAAATTCCACCTTTTGGAAAAAGTCTTTGCCGAAAGGATGATGGCTTTCGGGAGCTGTGTTCGTTTTTGACTCTTCGTTTTTCTTTTCAACTTTTCTTAAGTTAACTTTTAAGGCTTCTGAAGTGAGAGAAGAAGCTTCTCCCTTCTGTTTTCTACTTAATTTGCTATAGGTCTTAACAGTAGCTTCGCCCTTAGCGAGATCAATTGACACATCAGCTACAGTTTTTGTTTTTTCATCTTCAGCCACAATTCTTACATCGGAATCATTGCTATTAAAAGGATTAAACTCAAATTCCCACTCATCAAAAAAGCTTCCATCGGCGGAATCTTCTAACTCTTCGTCATCCTTAAAAGCTCTACGTCTTTTTTCAACGTTTTCACTAATAAAGCTTATTGAATCCTGAAACTCTTGCGGGGTTTCTTCTTTTTTTCTTTTAAGAGTATGCTGATCCAGATTGACTTCCTCTTCAAATTTATTCATTTCAGCTTTTAAAGCTTCAGACCAAGAGGACGTTTTTTCAGGAACCGGAGGCGGCGGCGGGGGTCCCATTGAGGGTCCGCTTGGCGCCGGTGGTACTGTATAATCAATTGAAATTTCTTTTGGGGATTTAGTTGAGTCAATGAACGTTTCGATAAGAGTTTCTTTTGCAGGTTTTTCTTTTCTTCTAAAAGTGAAAGGACCAATGCAAATCATGCTAATCTTTTTAAAGCCATCGCACATATTAAAAAGAAGCGAGCTAACAGCTTGAAGAACGCGTTTTGCAAACTCGACTAACTTTTGAAAAGATCTTTTGACAAATGAATCTGCATGGGTCAAAGGAATAGTCAATCGTACAGAGTCAACAGAAGCGCATAGTGAAGAGGCGCTATCAGCCTTTTTTTCAGGCGTTTTCGGCAGCGGCCTATTCCGGTTTAATTTTTTTAATTCTTCTCTTTTCGAAAGAATAGGTGAGGTTGGGTTGGAGTCCGCTTTTTTAGCAGAAGGAGTTTTTGGAAGAGGACGCCATTGATTCTCAGGCAATTTTCCATTTCTAATGGGAGAAGTAGGATTGGAATGGGCTTTTCTTTGCGGAGTCTCCGGAAGGGGTCTGACTTTTCTTTCTATTCGTCGAGCTTCCCTTTCCAATTTATCATTGTGAGAAATAGGACGGGTTCTTTTAGGCAAAGGCTTTAATTCTGAAGGCTCATCTTTTGGTGGAGCCCAAGCAGTTTTCTTTTTTTCTAAGATTGCTTTTCTTACTGCTAAGAACTCATGTTTTTCAGAAGTATCCTGCGACTCATTTCTCGAAACATTGTTTACTAACGAAGGTAATGTTTCTCCAATATGATTTGAATAAAATGAAACTGTATTTCTAGATACGTCTTGCATGATGGTTCTCCAAATTAAAAGAAGACCAATCATATTACAATAAAATTAAGAAGTTTTAAAGATAATTGTAAATAAGTATAAAGTTATTAACGACCTTGCTGTCGTCGATAAATTTCATCATTAATACGTTTATTTTCTAAAAGTTTATTTTGATATTGGCGATCTTCCCATTGCCGATTCTGCAGTTGTCTGTCCAACCTCTTAGAATCTATAATTTTGTTTTGATACTGTTTGTCACGATATTGCCGATCAAGGCGTTGGTTTTCAAGCAGTTTATTCAAATATTCTTTATCTAGTCTTTGTCTATCTATAAGCTTGTTTGTATACTGGTCATCGAGCCTTTTCTCTTCGGTTAATTTATCCGTATATTCTTTATCTAACCGATTCCTTTCATTAATTCTATCATCCCATGCCTTATCTTCAATTTCTTGTTCAATAGCAGATGAACTCATCGCTTCATCATCTTGGTTCATAAGGGAACTAGTGGGTGGAAAGGAGTCCGCCATAGCAGTTTGATTATTTTGAAAAACTAAAAATAAAGTAAGTAATGCTAAAACTCTCATATAATTTCTCCTCAATATGAATAGAAATTGCAAAACTTTTGATTAATATAATTGGCTAGCTATAAGATGGATTATACTTATTTTTTTATTTAAAAAAATAAAATTATAGTGGAAGGGTTTTTAGAGACTTTTCTTTCCCCGTTCAAAGTCAAATTCTTCGTCCGAATCGCTGTCAGAATCTTCTAAAAAAGGGCGTCTTCGCTGAAGAGCGACCTGCAAGTCAGAATCAACAAATTTAGGAATCATGCAGGAAATTGATTTTGTAAGCCTTTGTTTATTAACAGCTTTAAAAAGATCTGCCTGTCTTGCTAATTTTTCTTCGTTTTCTTCAAAGTAAGTATTGCTTGAGAGATCCTCCCAAGTTTTAGATTTCTTTTTTTGCTTGATTTTTTTCCTTTCCTTACCGCCCTTACACTCTTTGGTGCCTAATGCTTTCCCCTTTTCTATTAAAGCTATATTAAACCCTTTTTCCTGAATCTCCTTCTCTTCTTTAAGGGCTTTCTCTTTTGATTTTTCCCTTCTAACGCTCACCATGTGGTCGATAATATCGGCATGAAAGCGAGGCCTCCCCCGGTTCCCAAAAAATTCTTGTAGTAGGCTTCGAAGTGGCTTGTTTTTATTTTGCTCCTGGGAGGTGATTTCTCTAATTTGTGAAGAAGCGATGCTTTCTCTATTATTAACTCTATCCTCTAAAGACTTAACTTTCTTCTGATGCGAATCGTTATGGATTCTAGCAATTAAAGAAGAGATATTCCTTTTTTCTTTTTTAGAAGAGGAGGGCTCATCCAGAGTGGCCGAATTTATAATAACTTTCTCAATAAGCGGTTTTTCTTTTTCATGAGAAGTAAGGGAACTTGGCAAAACTTTTTTCTCTTCGGAAGGATTTTCTATTATCTTTTCTAATGAAGTCTTTGTTTCAACTTCTTTAATTGGAAAGCTCTTTGCATTTTCTAAAATCTTTACTTCACTTTTGATTTCTTGATTTGAATCCTTGACTTCTCTTTGCTCCCAAAATTGTTTAAGATTAGAAAAAGGCTGCGGTCTTTTCGATTCATTTTTTAACTGAACAATGATTTCAGAAGGTTTGTTTCTTATTGCAGGTATTGGCGGAAGCGGCCTAACCACCTTATTTTCTGCCTTTTTTATAATAACAGTTTGATATTTTTTATATATTTCAAGAAGCTTATCCGCTTGTATTTTCTTTTCCTGCCCCCTATAAGTAGCCGCTAAATTTTGCAGTCCCTTAAAAGCTGCCGGGGCAAGGTCTGCTATAATTTCAGCTTTTTCCGTATAAGGTGTCTTTCTAGCATACCCTGAACTATGACGAAGCGCAGTCGTCTGAATGGAAAGTGCATCTGCAAAAGTTTTTTCTATGACGCTGACATCGAAAGCGTGAGTGACAGCTCTTCTTAGGGTAACGAAAATCTCTCTATTTTCGATAGAAAGCCTGCCCGAAATATCGGTTACCGGACTATCACCCACCTTAAATTCCGAGAGTTTTCTTAAATTGCCTAGGACAATCGGGATGGGATAATTATTAATCATTATTGCACACTTTCTACATCATCAAATTAATAAGCTAGCTAGATGGGTTATTGGGTGGTATAAATTTTTCATAGATCCTAAAGAAATAATTATCAACTACTATTCTAAAGACATTTAAAAATAATAAGAGTAAAAACACTGAAGGAAATTAAAAAAATTTTTTATAAAAATTCAAGAAAGCTAATAAGTACTTCAAAAAAATAGCTAAAATGCGCATCCTCCCTTTCCAACTAAACTTTAAGATATTAGTGTTCGGATGAAGAAATTTTTATTATTTGCCTCTCTTTTTTTAGCTTTGCTATCACAAGGCCTACTCCTTTCAAGCCTGGAAGAATTAGGAGGACTTGCCGTCTCCTATAAAGGGCGTTTTAGACCTTTAGAAAGCGCCTCGAAACTATGGTTAGAAGATCTTTATGGCAAAGACGCCCTGGATGAAAATTTACTTCTAGAATATCCTTGGCTTAGAAACCCCATAGCCTTGAAGCTTTATATGGAAGCTTATGGCCCCTCTTCAATGAGTCAGGAAAAACTGTTATTCCTGGAAGAAAACCTTAAAGATTATTTTGACTCTTCCTACGTTAGCCTTTCTGAATTTGAAACCGCACTTGGCGATAAAATCGCTAGCGTTTGGCTCTCTCCTCTAATTTTAGAGGCTTTTTTAAAAGTCGAAGACACAAAAAAAATTAGGGATGGGGAGAAAATTGAACTCTCTTCCCTCTCGCAAGGTTTAGTGGTAAAAAAAGTCGGATCTCATCTTAAGATTCAAAAAACCCCTCCAAAAAAACCTTGGAGCGAACTTAAAACGGATGAAACCTTGGCGATTTCACCCCCGATTGCAAAAGAGCTCCTATATAGCAAAAAGCTTTTATCGCGATATCTTTACCTGTCCTCTGTTGCCTTGGAAAAGTCATTTGCTTCGCTTGTAAAAGATTTATCAAAAGAGCACTCTCTTGAAGCTTCAACTCATAAAGCGGAAGAGCTCTACCCTCTAGCTAAAAGAATGGCAGGCTCGCAAGATAGCTTTTTAATAATTCCATCAAAATTAAAAGCGGGAGTTTTTTTTCCGCTGGCTTCTTTAAATAGTAAAAGATGGGATAGCTCAACTAAACGTTTAAGCCCTGTTACTAACTATACTAATTTGGAGGATGCCGATTTTGAAAAACTTAAAAGAACTTACCTCGAATTTGAATCCGCACTGAAAAATGAAGGGCCGAAAAAAGAAACAATTGAGACGCTAAAAAATCTCTTGAGTAAATCATACGGGAACCTTGCTGCAAAAACTTATCTCTCTTCCAATGGAAAGACCTTAGCCTTTCCATCTCTTTTGCAATTAAAGCTAGAACGCTTTTACACAACATTTCGGCTTTTAAACCTTTCTCTTATCTTTTTCTTTCTATCGTGTCTTTTTCTGATTGCTCGCAAAATATCTGCTCGAAAGTCACTTTTTTTATTAGGACTTGGCTCATTTGGATTAGGGCTTCTTTCCTTAAGCCTTCTTTTATCTTTAAGAATTATAATCCTGGAGCGGCCTCCTGTTTCGAATATGGATGAAACGCTTCTTTTTGTTCCTTTTGTGATTGCTGTGACAGCTTTTTTCTTGGCTCATTTCATGAAGTCGGAAGCCCTCCTTTTAATGGCCTCGCTAGCCACTTTTTTTCTTCTAGGGCTTGCAAGCTATAAAGGCATGGACCGATCTCTTGACCCGCTTCAGCCTGTCTTAAACTCAAATTACTGGCTAACCATCCACGTACTGCTTGTTGTTTCAAGCTATAGTTTATTTATTTTATCAGGAATTGCAGCCCACTGCTTTGTTCTTTTTACAGGGCTTAAAAAACCGGATAAACTTAAAGGTATTTTTTATAGCGCAATGAAAAACAGCATTCTTGCAGGGACAGTTCTTTTAATTGCCGGAACCCTTTTAGGAGGGGTTTGGGCCGCTGAAAGCTGGGGAAGGTTTTGGGATTGGGACCCTAAAGAATCTTGGGCCTTTATTTCTATTTGCCTATACCTTGTCATTATTCATCTAATTTATTTTAGGGAAGTAAAAAAAATAACTTTGTCTTATATGGCCATAGGAGCCATGCAAGCCATTATTTTTACATGGTATGGGGTAAATTATATTCTAGGGTCCGGTTTGCATAGTTATGGTTTTGGAACAGGCGGTGAAGCGTTTTTTTTCCTGGGCTTAATCTTAGAAACTCTTTTTATTGGAATCACTTATTATTGGCTAAAAAAAACAAGCAAGTGCCTTAACTAGATTCAGTATTCTTTCTTAGAGTAGGGCCAACGCCAATTTTTTATTTCCGGCATATCATCGCCAAATTCATGAATGTAGTTTTTATGATCGATGAGTTTGCCTTCAACAAAGTCTGAAATGTAAGCCCGCATATTTTCATAGCGTGGTATTAGCTGAACGGCGGTTTCCATGAGATGCAAGCGATCTAACCCGTTCAAAACAACCATATCAAACGGGGTTGTCGTCGTCCCCTCTTCTTTGAAGCCTTTGACATGCAGATTATCATGATTTTTTCTTTTATAGGTCAGCCGATGGATTAGCGTCGGATAGCCATGAAAAGCAAAAAGAACGGGTTTGTCTTTAGTAAAAAGATTTTCATAATCCTCTTCGCTAAAGCCATGAGGGTGCTCAGTCTTTGGCTGCAAACACATCAAATCCACCACATTTACAAAGCGAATTTTAATATCAGGTAAATGCTCTCTCAACAAGCTTGCTGCTGCAAGTAATTCCAAAGTCGGGATATCGCCTGCAGACACAAAAACTATGTCCGGATCAGTCCCAAAGTCATTGCTTGCAAAGGGCCAAACAGACATCCCTTTTTTACAATGACGAACTGCTTCTTCCATTGTTAAATACTGAAGCGCCGGTTGCTTACCGGCTATAATGATATTTATGTAATTGCGGCTTCTAAGGCAATGATCTGCTGTCGATAAAAGAGTGTTCGCATCCGGTGGTAGATAAATTCTTATCAGCTCAGCTTTTTTATTAGCGGCATGGTCTATGAACCCCGGGTCTTGATGCGAAAATCCATTGTGATCTTGCCTCCATACGTGAGAGGTCAGAAGGTAATTTAAAGAAGCGATAGGCCGTCTCCAGGGAATTTCCTTTGAGGTTTTTAACCATTTTGCGTGCTGGTTAAACATAGAGTCAACCACATGGATGAAAGCTTCATAAGAGGAGAAAAATCCATGTCTGCCTGTCAGTAAATAACCTTCTAGCCAACCTTGGCAAAGATGCTCGCTTAACACTTCCATAACGCGTCCATCTGCACTTAAATTTTCATCAGTCGGCCAAATGTCGGCTTCAAAAGTCCTTCCCGTCACATCAAAAAGAGCATCCAAGCGATTAGATGAGGTTTCATCAGGGCCCATAACCCGGAAATTTTTATCTTTTAAGTTTAGCTGCATGACTTCTTTTAAGAGTTTTCCAAGAACTCTAGTAGCTTCTGCGTTGGAGGTTCCGGGTGACTCCACCTTGACTTCAAATTTTCTAAAATCAGGCATCTTCAAGTCTTTTAAAAGAAGACCGCCATTTGCATTCGGATTTGCGCCCATGCGCCGGTTGGCTCTTGGCGCAAGATCCCTTAACTCCTGATTGATTTTTCCTTGTTTATCAAATAGCTCCTCGGGACGATAGCTTTTTAGCCAATTCTCTAAAATCTTTAAATGTTCAGGGTTTGTTTTAGGATCGGTAATGGGGACTTGGTGTGAGCGCCAATAGTTTTCTAAAAGGAGGCCATCTACCTCCTTAGGACAGGTCCAGCCCTTCGGCGAGCGTAAAATTATCATGGGCCAAAAAGGCCTTTTAGGGTCATTGTTTCTTCTTGCTTTCTCTTGAATGGCTTTAATTTCAAGGACGGCTTCTTCTAAGGCAAGGCTCATTTTGCGATGCATAATTTTAGGGTCGCTGCCTTCGACAAAAATAGGGCGATAGCCATAGCCGATAAACAATTTTTCAAGTTCATCTTTTGTGATTCTGGCTAAGATAGTTGGGCTTGCAATTTTATAGCCGTTCAAATGAAGTATCGGAAGAACCGCCCCGTCGTATAGGGGGTTTAAAAATTTGTTGGAATGCCAGCTGCCGGCAAGCGGGCCTGTTTCCGCTTCTCCATCGCCAATGACACAACAGACCACAAGGTCTTTATTATCAAAAGCAGCTCCATAGGCATGCATCAAACAATAGCCAAGCTCTCCCCCTTCGTTAATGGAACCCGGAGTTTCCGGCGCCGCATGGCTTGGTATGCCGCCCGGGAAGGAAAATTGTTTAAATAATTTTTTTAACCCTTCTTCATCCATAGTTATATTTGGATAAAGTTCTGTGTAGGTGCCTTCTATGTAAGTATTTGCAACTGCAGCCGGCCCCCCGTGCCCCGGGCCTAAAATAAATATGGAATTGAGGTCATATTTGCAAATTAGCCTATTAAAATGGGCGTAAATAAAATTAATCCCGGGGGTTGTCCCAAAATGGCCAAGAAGCCTTGGCTTGATGTCCGAAGGCTTTAACGGCTCTTTTAAAAGAGGGTTATTCATTAAATAGATCTGTCCGACAGAAAGAAAATTAGCAAGGCGCCAATAGGCATCGATAAGCTCAAGCTCTTTTTCACTTGGCAGTATTTCTTTCTTTTCTTGAACTAAGGACATAAGATTATCTTTTAAGGGATTTGAGGATAAAAAAAAGACCGAGCGTCTAAGCTCGGTCTTAAACTAACCAAAGGTTATAAAACCTTAAGCGATTATCTGCAAGAAGGTGCAAACTGAGGAGCACTTCCTTGAGGAGCACAGCCTTGAGGAGCTTGTTCACCTTGTGGCACACAAACTTTTTTGTAGTAGTAGCGTGGTACATAGCGGCATTTTTTGTCGCATACCCATCTTTTCTTTGTGTAGCACTGATCTACACAGTAGTACTCAGGCACTTGTTTGCAGCATGTTTCAGAATAATACTGAGGAACATAGCGGCATTTTTGACGAGGTACATAGCGGCATTTCTTGTCGCATACGTATCTTTTCTTTGTGTAGCACTGATCTACACAGTAGTACTCAGGCACTTGTTTGCAGCATGTTTCAGAATAATACTGAGGAACATAGCGGCATTTTTGCACTTGGTAGTACTGAGGAACCATTCTGCAGCATTTCTTTTGGACTGTGCAAGGCTCTTCTACACATCTCCAATCGTTATAGTAGCAAGGATCGTATTTTACAAATAATCCCCAGCATTCGCCTGCAGGATGTTCTGGAGGGCAAGCGGCTTGTTCTACAATACCGTTGTCGTAAGGCTGGGCATCATTTACCATTGGGGCATTATCATAGTTTTGTTGTGGACAACATTCTGCGTAACCATACTGAGTCATGAGAACGCTACAAAACACAAATGCGATTTGTGGCTCTTCCACACATCTCCAATCGTTGTAGTAGCATGGCTCATACTTAGCATATAAACACCAGTATTCGCCTGTTGGTTGTTCTGGGGGGCAAGCTGCTTGTTCAACAATGCCATTGTCGTATGGAGCATTATTGATGGGCGCGCCGAAATTTTGAGAAGGACAACATTCTTGTGCATAACCATACTGAGTCATGAGAATGCTACAAAACACAAATGCGATTTGATAAAACTTTTTCATAGCTTCTCCTAGACAGAACGTTAATGTTTTTAAAACTTTTAATTGAACACCGTGTTCTATTAAAGCTTTGGTTGGACTAACGCCGAAGCATTAGCCCTTCTATTGCTTCTGTATTCCTGAACATGAAACTTTAAGCAATTTATAACAAACATTTTTTTTAAAAACTAATGTAACTTCTTTATTTTTATATATTTAAGTCGAAATCTAATACAAGATTTTATAACTCAACCACCTTCGATCTATTGTGCCCTTATAATTAACTCTCAAGCCTCTATACTGGATAATCTTATGATGGCTTTTTACTTTTTTTATAAAAATGTTGTATAAAAATTCTTTCAAAACTACAGTCGCAATTCAAAAGAAAAAGACACCTTTTCACTTGTTAGAGGAACTGGGGTTAAGAGATTTAATGGAGATCGGCTCCCTCGTAATTCCTTGAGAAAAATGAAGCTTTTACGTTAAACTATCCTTTATTAAAGTTTATTTTTTCTAAAGATCTTCGAAAAGAACGAACCGAAATTTGCGAAACCTTCGCAAAAAAAACGAACAAGAGTGCGGTTTTGAGCCGCTTCACTTATTGAGAGAAAAACCATGAGACATGTAAAAAGCGAGCGCTTAAAAAAATTAGAGCAAGAACTTGCAGACCTTGAGCAATGGTTGAAATTAGGCCTTGTTCCAAAAAAAGATGTGGAGCGTCATAAAGAAGAAATTGTCGCTGTAAGGGCCAAAATTGAAGAGGAAAAAGAGCGTCTTCAATTCTTAAAAATGAGCGGTGAAGAAGAAGAGTTTTCAGCTCCCAAAAGACAGCAAGCAAGAGCGGCTTATACAGAGCTTCCGACTATCCCCGATATAGACCTTGGAGATACAGCAGCCGGCATCCATGAAACAGGTTTTGATATCGATACGGAAACCTCCGAGGAAGAAAGCGCAAGCTATGAAGAGCGCGATGAAGACGATGAAGAAGCTCATAATACCTTTGCAGAAGAAGAAGACGAATCCTTTTTCAGCGATAAAAATAGATGGCGCCGAGGAGCCAAGGATATTGTCGATCCAGACGCTAACGAATGGTAGTCATTCCAAAATCTCATCCAAAAGACATAAGTCTTTACTTTCATATCCCTTTTTGTCGAAAAAAATGCGGCTATTGCCATTTTTACGTTCTTCCCGATAAAGAAGAATTGAAAGACCTTTTGGATGAGGGATTTTCTCTTGAGTGGGAGTCAAAAAAACATCTGTTAAAAGGATTTCACCTAAAGTCTATTTATTTTGGAGGCGGAACTCCTTATCTTTTTGGCCCAGAAAGAGTTAAAAAAATACTTCAAAGAATTGAAACAGTCTTTGGGAATTTAGACTCTATCGAAATTACAATCGAGGCCAATCCTGAATCGATCGATTCAGAAACTTTAAAACAATTTAGGTCAGCCGGGGTTAACCGTTTAAGCCTTGGAATTCAAAGTTTAAGCACCTCGGAACTTGTCACCTTAACTCGCGATCATCCGAAAAATGAAGCCTTAAATGCTCCCCTCTTAGCCTACGAAGCCGGGTATACCAACATTTCAATCGATTTAATGTATGATGTACCGGGCCAATCTCTTAAGTCTTTTGATTATAGCCTTAGCGAAGCCCTTAAACTGCCTATTACTCATATCTCCTTATATAATCTTACTTTTGAGCCCGGCACCGCTTTTTTTAAGAAACAAAAGGAGTTAAAGAAATCTCTTCCAAGCGATGAATCTTCTCACGAAATGGTTCTTTTAGCCATTAAAAGATTTGAGGAAGCTTCTTTTCATCAATATGAAGTCTCTGCTTTTGCAAAAAATAACCTCTATTCCATTCATAATACAGGCTACTGGACCGCTCGCCCTTTCCTCGGTTTTGGCCCTTCTGCTTTTAGTTACTATCAAGGCTCAAGATTTCGAAATATAGCTCATTTAAACAAGTATATTGAGAAATTAAGAGCCGGAGATGATCCGAAGGATTTTGAAGAAAATCTTGAACCTGAAAGTAAAACACGGGAACTTCTCTTGATTGGCCTAAGATTAAATCAAGGTGTTTGCATTGAGCATCTTAAGCTTTTTGGCTGCCATGTCTCCCCTTCCCTATTATCCGAAATCGAAACTCTGACAAATAACGGATTTCTAACCTCTAGAGGCACTCACCTTAAATTGACCCAAAAAGGACGTCTTTTCTTCGACACCGTCGGAGAACATTTAGTTTAATCTTAACAAAAAATTAACACCCCTATTTATTAAATAAAAATAAAAAATACGGATATAATAATAATTATCTATATTTTCCCTTTTTTATTCAGGAGAATTTATGAGGCTAGATCGCTCCGGCATGGAGAGACTTATCAACCTCTCAAATGAATTAAACTCAAAAGAATTTGCTGAACTAAAGGAAAAAGATAAAAAAATCATAGCTTTAGTTAAAGAAGCTTTGGAAAATGGGGCCCCCACAATTGATCTTGATAGTAGTAAAGACCCTGATCATTTTATAAAATCCTTTGAGTCAAAAGTTCAATACATCAAAAAAACGCCTCGAAATAAGGATCTTTTGTCCCGCTTGGAAAAGTTTGCTGAAACGAATCTCTCTTCTGGCCAAGAAAGAAAATCACAAGACGATAAAGAAAAAGTAACCGCCTCCCCTACCCTTTATGATACTGCTGAAGCTATAACCCATGATTATGAGGATGAAAGCCAAAGATTCTATCAAAACATTTATGAAAACAACTTTGATCCCGGGGAAAAAGAATTCGATTATGATTCCGGCGATGACAGAGGGTTTAGAGAAGCTCTAACTTTAGATAAAGATTTCATCTTAAGTCCAATTGATAGAGAAAGCGGCAAGGCAGAGTTCTACGAAAAATTGTCAAAAGGGAGCTATTCTAACTTCCAGGTTCTGAAAAATAATTATTACGAACAAGAAGCTTCAAGGCCTATACCTCAAGTGGATGCCAAGCTTTTTGCACACATACATGCTGATGAATTCGGAGCTCCTTCTAAATATGAAGGTAATTCAGACGCTACCCCTCTTAAATTTGTGACTGATTTTCTTTTGTCCGAAAAAGAGAAAGGAGGTTCAGTTTATGGACTTTCTTCTGAGGATTTGGAACTTCTTCAAAACACAATTTATGACGGTATTGGCTCAAATATTGATGTAATGGCGATGACTAAAGCGTTGTCACAAGGCAAACCTTTTCTCATTTTAGGAGGGTGGAAAGACGCTAAGGGCGGACATGCTATCTATTACGAACTTATCCCGGAAAAAGACGGAACCCTTAGCTTTCGAATTTATAACCTAGGAGCCGGCGCTGATTATGCTTCTCAAACTCATGGAAATCCAATCGTTGAGTGGAGAGGCATTAGCCGTGATAAATTTTTAGCTGCCGAAATCATTAAAGAACATCTTTCGCTAACACATATTGGAGAAGATCAAACCCCTACCCATTTTGATGCAAATGATGTCTATAAAGGACTTTTTACTTATTTAGAGCCCAAAGAAGTTGCGGTTGTTTCTCCAAAAGTCGATCGCCCCCTAAAATTGCAAAGAGCCGGCCTATGTACATATCGGTCTCTTTTGGCTTTTTTAAGCAGCCGTATGAGTGACAATGATTTTAAAAGATTAAAGATAGATCTAAAAATTAAATCCTTAAGTGAATTTCAAAAAAAATTAGAAAAAGAGGGGGCTACTTTTAGCGAAAAACAGCTTCTGCAAAAATCCATTCGCAAATTAAGCCGCTCGCTCATTCGCTTAAGAAAGGAAGGGATAGTTGATGATCAATACTTAGAAGCCTCCTTAAACTTAATTGAAAGAAGCGTCTACACTTATTATGGAGAAATAAAAGAGCCAAGAGCCCCTATATCAGAAGAAAAAGGGTATGAAATTGCAACTTTGAGGTCCCTCCCAACCCCAAGTTTAATGACCGAAATAAAAGATGATGAAGCAGTTTCTCCTAAATTTTTATTCCGGCAAATAAAGGAACTAGACCTTAAGGACCCTAAAGCACTTGCAAAAATTGAGGACCTTAGAAAAAAAGCTATGGAGGCTTGGGAAAAGGGTTTCAATCATGAACCTCACCTTTTTTTTGAGGAACTCATTCGTTCAGTCCCGGATGAGGTTTGGCTAGGGGATGGAATTTCTGAAACGGAATGCCAGGAAAGAATCCTTCTTCTTAATCAAATTCTTAAAGACTACTTTAAAACGTGTTTTACAACACCTGTTGGCAGCGCTATCTCACCTGAAAAAATATTTGTCCTGTACAAAACGTTCTTTTTGCAAAAAGAACTCGTCAGACAATTTAATCCCAAGTTAATCGAGGAACTATCCTTCTCTATGCCCTTTAGGTCTCAGGTAGACACATTATTTTTTATGAAATTAACAAGCGATGAAAGAAAGGCTCTGAAACACTACCAAAAAAGTGCCTTGTTTGAAGGTGCCACAAGAAATGCCCCGGGAAATTACTATAAAGAAAGAGGGGATGGGTCCCTTATGTATGACTATAGTGTGCCTTGCCGGGGAAACGGTTTTGCTATATTCGGCTTCGATTTAAAGTATAGCAGGAAAAAAAATAACACTTTTGAAGATTTTGTCATTAGTCATTTTCCTGATGTTTTAGCTAAAGAAAAAAAGACGCATAAAAACTACTCTATTTTTGATATATCTAAACAAGAGGGTTTATTAATAGGAAGCGCTCATTTTCCGGACTGGTTTAAAGCCTTGCGTGAAAATTTTCTTTATTCTTCATTTATGTTGTACGAGCCCTTAATTTATCATCCTGACCTTGATAGAACAATACCTGTAGAGTTTTCCTTTACTCATATAGACAACACTAAAAATATCGGTTCAGAAAACTACCTTCTATTGTCCAATCTTTGGAATCAGCCTTTTATGCTTACAACAGGTAGAGTTGAAAGCTCTCATTATCTTCCGGCACCTCAAAAGAACAAAGCTAAATCGACCCTTAGAATGCTCGGTTTTTTGAATGTGCACTCCGAAAAAAAATTACTTAATGTGCAAACCGATTACAATGTTAGTCGCACATTAAAAAATTCTCCCGATTCCTCTAGAGCTCATCTTGAACTGATTCAGCGTCTCGGCTACGCAACCCTTGGTAAAAATGTTTCTTCCATTTCCCTTTTAGAACTATTTACCGAATCTCCCGAATTAATGAGCGATCCCGATATGCAAATATTTTTTCAAAAAATCTTCTTAATGCAGGAGCCTTTATTTAACGATCCAGTATTTGCAAGTCGATTTTCCGCTTTTTTTGAAAGAATGCAAGCAAGAGCCTTAGAAGATAACCAAATACAGCCCTATGTATTTATGTGCTGCATGAAGAGGTATCAAGATTCATTTGTCGGAGAAAATAGAATTCAAGAAGAGCTAAGCGACTTAAGAGGACTTCTTAACAAGGTCGGCCTTGATAATGAAAGTAAAAAAGCTATCTATGCCGAAATGATCGGTTGTTTTAATGAACTCGAAACATTAACAGATCAAGATATAGAAGACCTTGTGATCGCAGAAATGTTTCTAAAACAACACCCCCTTCCAAAAGAGCAGCTTTCCTTTTACCAAAAGAAAGAACTGGAAGACTGCTTTTGGAAGAAGTCTTTTGAAGTTAAGGAGTATTTAACGAAACTGCCGAGAGAAAAACTTAATCTTTTTTGCAATCGTCTTGCAAATATCTTAGACCCTGGCTTTGAAGGCAGTGAATGGAAAATGATTTTAGATCCAATAGATGAAAGACCCCTATTTTCTTCATCATCCGGCGAAAGCATTGATGTTTTCAAAAAACAGTTGAGAGTAAAACAAACCCTTTTGTTGCAAAACATCCCTGAAACCATCCTGGCTAGAGAGGAATTTAAGGCGCTTTTCCCAAATGTCAAAGAAGGAAAATTTTTGGAAGACGGGTCTTTTCACTTCAGGGATAGCGAAGGAAATAAGGTTGCGGTTTCAATTAAAGATGACCGTTTGATTGTTGAAAAACAATTTTTTGGAAGAGTTCCTTATGTTTTAGTCCCGAAAGATACTTTCCTAACTGTTTCTAATGGAAAAATCCTTCCTAATCTTCATAGCTTAAGCCTTATTGAAGATTTCGATATGTGGATTAATGAGTCAGTTGCGGGCGTCTCAGCTTTAATTCTAACGGATAAAAAAACAAAAGAGCCAATTTACTACACAGAAATTTTTAGAAGCAGAAGCGATCCGAAAAATTTCGAGATAGATATGAGAATACCTCTTGTTCGCATCAAAGATGGGGCTCATCTTTTTAAAGCTAGAGGCTATTACGCAAACTTTGAAGACCCTTTATACACCCATGAAATTTATACAAAGGATAATAAATATGAGATTGAATTTCCGAGGTATGGGCTAACTTTTAAAACAAGAGAGCCAGGCGATAAGCTGTACTCGGATCAGTTCGAAGGTTTTTACATCTATGAAGGTTTCGGTCTCGATTCAATCGCACCTTATGAACATTATTTGGCTTTAAGAAATGACCGTGGCGAAATTAAATTAATTATGCCTTTCCATCATGCATTTACGACCCCTGAAGAGGCAAAAGATGTCTTTGAAATTAGATATTCCCTCAATTTAAATAGCGATCTTGAAAACCCAAAAAAACAAACTTGTTATGTGTACGATTTAGTTAATGGAACTCCTCAAGCTAAATCAAGAACGGCTCTTCTTTATTTAGCTGAGGTCTATCTTTTAAATCAAAAATATAACGAAGCACATGCCCTTTTAAATCGCTATGGAAGGAAATTAAGTGCTTTCACAAAAAAAGAAAGGACCATCTTAGAGAAGATAGCTTTAATGGATACTGTTACCGGCAACAAAGAAGGAGACGCCATCGGCATCCAACTTTTGGCAGCTCATTTATTAGTTAAAAATAACCTTGCTTTTCCAAAAAAACATAAGGGTCCGAATGCAGTTTCACTTCTTTCCGAGAATTATAGAAATTATTTGAAATCTAGAAAAAATTCTACGTTTGTACAATTAAAAAAAGAAGAAGAAAAGGAAATAAGGCGGATTCTTCAATATAGAGACCCAAGAGGGGCATCCACTGATGCTATTCAAGCTTCGGAAAAGATCAACAAAATTACAGATAGCATTAATTTTATGGGAGAATGGATGCAATTTCGTCAAATGAAGCAAAGACCTCCTGATGCTGACTTCCCAATTACAAGAGCCTTTATGCACAGGCAAAAATTAAACTTTTTTGAAGCCTATAGAATTGCTAAAGACATAACACCCGAAGGTATTGCCGGAAGAGAGCGGTTAAGAGCTGCAATTACTTATGCTAAAGCTATGCCCGAGTTTGCAGATCCATCAAATCAGCCCGATAAGGTTTTAATATTAGAACAAGTTTTATTAGCCCCTGAGCTCTATCCTGATTTCTCTGAAGAAAAGTTTGTTTACGAAGAGGGTGATAAAATCGTTGAGATTACAAACCATCTTCTAAAAGAAAAAGGATCCTCTTTGGAGCCGGTTCTTGAAGACGTAGTGAAAGGTGAAGTTAAATCTGAAGTTTACGAAAAGAGAAAATCTATTCCCGATAGAGAAGTAGAATTACCGCCTCTAAGCGCTCAAGATAGGCGCACTATTCTATCTTCCTGGAAAAAAGAGCTCTCACCCCCTTCAAAAGAATTTTCTATTGATTTTGATCCCGAAGATCATTCAATACCTGTTCCTGATAAAGGGAAAGATAAAAAATCACTTTTGGACACACTCTTTGAATTTTACGATATTTTTAGCAAGGGGACAGAAAAAAGGCTGGAATCGCCCTTAATACAATCTGAGGTTGTAAGACTTAAAAAGGATTTAAGTGAATTTGCAAGGAACTCTCAAGAAATTCAAAAAGAAATTCTTATAGAGAGTGTGCCGGATCTTAAAAAGGAAATAGCAAATAAAAAAGAAAACGCAAGTCTAGATCAGATGTGGCTTGAAAAAGATCTTGTAGATAGGGCGAATAGAGTCCCTGAAACCCAAGATAAAGATCTTCTTCATCGTCTAATGAGGACAGGAGGTCTTCTAAGACCCCTCACTTTGCAAGATATCCTGACAAATTTTGCTAAGGGGTCTCCTGAAGATTTAATGGCCTTAAATCCGGCTCTTACAAAAGAAGATATTAAAGATCTTTACGTCCTCGCTCATAAATACCTTGAGCAAGGAGTCGCTTTAAATAAAATGAACCGTGTACAGAGCTTAATTGAGACAATAGAAGAGAGTGTTTCTAAGGGAAAATCCCCGAGTTTTCTCCTTCAAAATTTATATCAGGAATTAACTCAAAAACCTCATTTCAATAGCATAGAGCGTCCCGCATTCCTAGCTTTTGAATACTTTGCAGATATTTCTTTAAGAGAAAATCAAGTCCGGATTATAGAAAAATTCATTAAAGGGGATCTTGAAAGCGCAAATCAAATAGCGGAGCTCATTATGAACTCCGGAAAATCAGCCGTATGCATGCCGATTTTAGGATTTATGCGGGCCGATGGAAAAAATATATCCATTTTAATTGCTTCTCCTTCCCTTTTTCCGAGGTTGAGCGAAGAGATCGACCCCGCTTTATATCATGCTTATTCTATGGGATTACGGACTTTCCAGTTTGATAGGGACACCAAATTTGATAAACTTACCTTAAAAAATATTTTGAGCGAGTTAAAAACAATTCAGAAAAACCGTGACTGCTTGATTATGACAAGCAAAAGCTTTCATTGCCTTCTCCTAAAATATATAGAAAAAGCGAGTGAGCATTATACTGCCCATCCTCCTCAAACGATGCCTTCAAAAGAACTTTTGCTTATGGGTGAAATTTTGACCCTTTTATCAAATGAAGGCGTCCCCTTGCTTGATGAAGCGGATACGCTCCTTAGCATCCTTCATGAAGTTTCCTTTAGCCTCGGCGAAAAAACTATGCTGGATCGGACTCAAATAGAAGTTTTGGGTATGATTTTTAAAGAACTTTATTTTAACCCCGATATCACTAAATTGGCGAATATTGAAACGGGTATTACGACAACGGAAGGCGCTCCTGCTTTAACAGAAGAAATTTATCATTCCGAAATAAAAGAAAAATTGGCAGGTGCTTTTCTAGAAGCTCTTAAAAGCTTTTCATCACCTGACTTAAGTCTTCAAGATAAAGTACGAAGCCGTTTTATTAATTTGAGCGAAGAAGATAAAAAATTAATGGCGGCATATCTTGTAAGAGATAAGCTTAAAATTAAAGAAGCTGAAGAAGCTTACCTAAAAGAAGACAAAGCCATACGAAATATTTTGGCCACAGCGGGTCTTGAAATCTCTTCTCTTTTACCGCACACTTTAACCCGTGGATTAAATGAAAACTATGGCCTTAACAAGGAAGGCGGCGGCACAATCGCTATACCTTTTAAGGGCTCGCAAACGCCAAACGTTGGTTCCCAGTTTGCCAGCACCTCTATTATGGTTAACTACACTTTTCAAATTTATGCTAAAGAGGAAATACCCTCTTATATCATAGAAAATGAAATCAAGCGCTTGCAAGTTGCGGCACGAAAAGAAATGGAAGAAACAAGTAAAAAACTACAGGAAGTCGATGCCTGGAAAAAATTTAATACTCTTAAAGGCGATCTCAATCTCTCTTTATTTAACCTCAACTCTTATCAAATCGATAAAATCGTTCAGCAGGTTAATAAGGATCCTGAAATAAGGTTGAGAGTCGCAAAAGAGTTAATACTTCCGGAACAAGAAGTTTATCTGAAAAAATTAAATTCAAACGCTATGACCCTAGCCTCCTTTTTAAATCGAATATCAGGTTTCACAGGAACGCTCTATAACGCCGCCAGTATGCATAGAAAGATCAAACCAGAAGCAACTCTTGGCACTGACTCCTCCACCATTTCACTTCTTTGGCAAAATAGTTTTAATGCCGTAATTCAACCTGACGGTAAATCAGCGGAAGAACTTCGAAATGAGCTTCCCATCGAAACAGACATGGTCATAGATGCCGGGGGATATTTCAAAGACCTTGACAATGAAGCGAATGCTCAAAAGCTCTTTTTTAAGTACCAAAAGCCTGTTGCCTATTTCGATAAAGAAGGCTCTCTTGTCGTTTATACGGATAAAGGCATTTTACCATTTGATGAAGCTGAATTAAAAAAACAAGACCGTGTCACTTTCCTTGACCAAGTCTATACAACAGGCAGTAATGTCTTGCAACACGAAGATGCGATAGGGGTTCTCACAGTTGGCAGCGAAATGATGCTTAGGGACCTTTTGCAATCGGCCTGGAGATTAAGAGGGCTTGATAAAGGCCAAAAAATACGCTTTTATGTGGATGGCAGAACCTCTCAAATTATCTATGAAACGTTAAGCCTCCCAAAAAAGACCGAACTTAACTTTTCTCATATTCTAGCCTTTTGCATCCTCAACCAAGCAAAAAGACAGGGAAAGGATAACGAAAAAGGGTTCTATTTGGAGCTTAATGAAATCAAGCAAAAGCTTCTTTTGGACATTCTTTTGGATCCTAAGATTGCAGAAACTGATAAGAGATTAGCAGTCGATGCCCTTTGCTCTTCCTGGATCAAAGAAGATTCAGCAGATGCCGATGATCAATATGGTAAATTACCCAGTGAAATCGACTCTAACCAATTGATTGAAGAAGAAGCTGAAAAACTAATTTTAGTGCTTAAATCTATTCCAGGCAGCGAAAATGCCATTAAGGAAGTCTCAAAAGTCAAAGAACATTATATTGACAAGCTTCTCAAAAAGATTTTAACGCATGGAAGCGTCGAATCCTCGACCATGGAGCAGGAACAGCAAAAAATATCCGAGCTAGAATCGGATAAGCAAGTGGAGTTTTTCGAAGGTAAATCAGAAATTGAGTTCGCCGAAGTCCAATTTAATAATGAGTTTAAAGAGACTGCTTTTGACCCCGATAGCGTTGGAATCACTTTTGTAAGAAGACGGGATGCTTCGCATGACACTCCTGTTTTCCCGCTCTCTAATTACTTTGAACATTTCGAAGAATTAAAACCTTACGCTAAAGATTTTAAAGACATCTCCATTAGCATTAATATGCTGAGCTACCCTGAGAAAGAGAAAAAACTTGAAAGGGAGGAATTTCAGTTTTTCGGACCTTATAGAACACAAATTCACTACATCTATCTGGATGAGAAGGAAGGCAAATTTATCCTTATAAGCAATAAACATGCGGATGCCCTAATTAAAGAAAATCCGGATTTTATCTATAATCTCGGTCTTGGGTACCTTGATCCCGCCAAAAAAATTTCAAAAGAAGCTTTGATTAAAGTTGTAAAAACTAAATTTCTTGCAGGAATATCTTCTTATACGCCTGAAGAGCGAAAAATTCTAAAGGAATGGCTCATTGAATCTGGCGTTGAACGTATGGAAAAATTCTTTCTGACTTTTTCTCTTGAAGGCAATGCTACAAGACAAGAAGCTTATATGCAAAGCGGTCTCAAACGACTATTCCATGAAATCAGATCAGAGGAAAAAGTTAATGTTTAGCTAGGTCAATGAATAAAACGTTTTTAAATAAAGCTTGATTACTCTCATATGAAAAAATTAATAATCTTATAAAGTTATTGAGAACAGAAATTCTTGCCAGATGGTATTTAAGCCATTTCTTTGAAGAGAAAAAATTCCCCCAACTTTCATTGGAATCAAACTTGAACAGGAACATTAAAAAAACTTTTCTCGAACTCAAAGGGGAAAGAGAAACTCTAAAATTCTCTCACCGCATTCTATTTTTAAAAAAATTCATTTACTCTTTCTAAAATATTTAAAAGATGCTACATACCGATATTTAAGCGTGTCTTAAAAAAAACAACTAGACTTCTTTTACGTCCGGCTTTGATTAAAAAATGGGCTGGTTTTATGCAATTTTTTTGATGAATTTTGAAAGCATGGGAGAGCCTATGCTTGAATAATTTAGGAAAAAAGATGCCAATTTCAGCTATTTTAACTATTGATTGGGTTCAAAAGAAGTCTATTAATTAAATGGCTCAAAACTAATTATGTTTGCATCAAAACAAAGCCTTACGCTTTTTACTCTTATTATCTTGCTGACTTCTTGTAAAAAAGAAGAAGTGAAAGTTCAACCAAAACCTGTTGCCGTCACAGCCCTGAAAATAGAAACTAAAACCATCCCTGCTGAATATAGGAGCATGGGGGTTGTCTTAAGTTCCCACCTTGTCGATATCCGATCCCAGGTCGAAGGCCAGTTAGAAAAAATTGCCTATAAAGAAGGCGATTATGTCAAAAGAGGAACCCTCCTTTTTATTATCGATCAACGCCCGTTTATTGCAGCGGTTGAAAACGCAAAAGCGGAAGTCGCAAGACAAGAGGCCATTCTTTGGGATGCTCAAAAAACTTATGAAAGAATCGCTCCCCTTTTTGAACAAAAAGCCGCATCAAGAAGAGATTATGAAAATGCTTATGCAAGGCAGCTTGAATCGGAAGCTGCTGTCTTAGCCGCAAAAGCCAAATTGGATGAAGCGGTCGTTAATTTAGGCTATACCGTTATTAGATCTCCCGTAGATGGCTTAACGACACAATCCAATTATCGAGAAGGTGCTCTCATACATGTTCAAAGCACACAACCTTTGACGACGGTTTCAGTTGTAGACCCGGCTTGGATTCAATTTACAATTTCAGAAGGGGATGTGCTTCGAATCAATGAGGATGTCGCTCAAAAAAGACTTATTCTCCCCGATAGTGAAGATTATAAAGTGGAAGTGACGCTTGCCGATGGTTCCATTTATCCGGAAAAAGGTGAATTTTATTTTACTTCCCCTATTTACGATATGAAAACAGGCACTCTTCTTTTAAGGGCCACTATCGCGAACCCCTCTTTAATTCTTCGTCCCGGGCAATTTGTTCGCGCCAATGTTTCGGGCGCTCTTAGACCTAATGCCATAACCGTTCCTCAAAGAGCTGTTACGCAGAGCCAGCAAGGCGCTTTTGTTTTTATCATAAATGATGAGCAAAAAGCGGATATTCGTTATGTCGAATTAGGGTCTTGGTATAAAGAGGACTGGATTATTAATGCAGGACTTCAAAAGGGGGATGTTATTGTAGTGGATGGCATCAATAAAATACGAAAAGGAACCCCGGTTACCGTTATTCCTGATAAAAACTCCAATGATTCAAAAAACGATTCTAAGGAAAAAACGGATAAATGATTTCACGTTTTTTTATTGAGCATCCTATCTTTGCAACCGTCATTTCAATCCTGATAGTGATTTTAGGAATCGTCTCTCTTTTACGTCTTCCGATCGAACAGTATCCGAATATCACCCCTCCGCAGATTCAGGTAACAGCCACTTATCCGGGAGCTGATGCTGCAACTGTCGCGCAAAGCATTGCAGCGCCTTTGGAAGAGCAGATCAATGGGGTCGAAAATATGATCTACATGTATTCCCAAAGCTCATCGCAAGGGAATATGTCTTTAAGCGTTTTTTTTGATATCGGGGCTAATGCCGACATGGCTCAAGTCAATGTGCAAAATAGAGTTGATTTGGCCATGCCGCAAATCCCGGTTGAAGTGCAAAGGCTTGGAGTGAATGTTCAAAAGCAATCTACGAACATTCTTCTTGTTGTAGCCATGCAATCTGAAGATCCAAGGTATGATGATATTTATGTAAGCAACTATGCCACAATAAACGTGGTTGATGAAATATTAAGAATTCCGGGCGTTAGCAATGCAAACGTTGTGAATGCAAGGGATTATTCCATGAGAATCTGGCTTCGCCCGGATAAAATGGCGCAGCTTGGATTTACGACGACGGATATCTTAACGGCTATTCGAGAGCAAAACTCAGAGTTTGGGGTTGGGGTGATCGGTCAGCCCCCTATGTCTGGAAAAATCCCTTTAACTATCCCTGTTCGGGCTACGGGAAAACTTGTAACCGTTGAAGATTTTGAAAATATTATTATTAGAGCGGAACCTGACGGCGCCATCGTCTATGTTAAAGATATCGGCTCGGTTGAGCTTGGCGCTCAAAACTACGATGTCGGCGGACGCTTAAATGATAAGGAAGCCTCTCTAATCGCAGTTTATTTGCAATATGGCTCTAATGCTTTAAGTGTCGCTGAAAAAGTGAAAGCCCGTATGAAGGAGCTTGAGCTGAATTTTCCGGCCGGGATTGTGTATAGCATTCCCTATGACACGACTCTTTTTGTCTATCGATCCATTAATGAAGTCTTTATTACGCTTTTGGAAGCGGCGGTTCTTGTCGCTCTTGTCGTCTTCATATTTTTACAAAACCCGAGAGCCACACTCATTCCGATTGTTGCCATGATCGTTTCTATTGTAGGCACGTTTACCGGCATGTATGTCCTTGGATTTTCAATTAATACCCTCACTCTTTTCGGACTTATTTTAGCCGTCGGTATTGTGGTGGATGATGCGATCGTCGTGATAGAAAACGTGGAGAGAAATATAAGAGAGCATGGCATCCCCCCTTTAGAGGCTGCAAAAATTGCCATGGATGAAGTCACAGGGCCGATCATTGCGACAAGCATTGTCCTTTGCGCGGTTTTTGTACCGGTGGCGTTTATTGGAGGGATAGCGGGACAGCTCTATCAGCAATTTGCCGTAACTATTGCAGTTTCAGTTATTATTTCAACCATTGTGGCTTTGACATTAAGTCCGGCTCTTGCGGCCCTATTACTTAAAAAAAATGAAAACCCTTCCAAATTTGCCGTTTATTTCAATAGAGGATTCGATGCTTTTAGGAACTCGTATTTGAAAGCCGCTCGTTTTATTTTAGATCACGCCAAATCTGCCCTTCTTTTCTTTTTGGGCTGCATTGCCCTTCTTGTCTATCTATGGACTATTGTTCCCTCAAGCTTTGTCCCTCAAGAAGACCAAGGGTATCTTATCAATATGATCACTATGCCGGATGCCTCAAGTTTAAGCAGAACTACGGATTTCGATTCAAAAGTTGCTCAAACAGCCCTAAAAGATGAGGGCGTCAAAAATGTGGTGTCACTTATAGGCTATAGTCTTTTAGATGGACTTAACATGACTTACCTTAGCACCGATTTTTTTACTCTTGAGGATTGGGATAAAAGAAAAACAAAAGAGCTTCAGGCCTCTGCCATTCAGCAAAGGTTAAATCATCAATTTTCCGATTTTCCGGAAGGGCGTGTGGCCGTCTTTAACCCTCCTGCCATTCAAGGAATTGGCGTTGTCGGCGGTTTTGAATTTTGGCTTGAAAATAGAGGGAATTTCAGTCTTGACGAATTAGAAAATTATACGGCCGATTTTATAGCAAAAGCAAGTGAAAGACCGGAGCTTTCAGGGCTCACAACCACTTTTAAAACGGACAACTTGCAATTTTTTGTCGATTTGGACCGAAGTAAAGCTAAAACATTAGCGGTTGATATCGGGGATGTTTATCAAACCCTTCAAGTACTGCTTGGCTCTTATTATATCAATGATTTCTATAAATATGGCCGCGTCTTTAAAGTGACCGCACAAGCAGACCCAAGTTTTCGATCGACCCTTTCAGATTTTGGCGAAATGTATGTCAGGGCGAAAGACGGGAATATGGTCCCTTTGAAATCTTTAATCCGTATCAATTTTGTCAAAGGAAGCAATATTGTAAGCCGCTTCAACGGTTTTTTTGCGACAAGGATCAATGGAAGCGCCTCTCAAGGGTATAGCTCAGGCCAAGCCATGACCGCTATGGAAGAAGTTGCAAGGGAGGTTTTGCCTCAAGGGTTTACTTTTTCTTGGGGCGGCGAATCCTATCAGGAAAAGACAACCGGCGGAACAACTTACCAGACTATGCTTGGAGGCCTTCTCGTTGTCTATCTAATTTTGTCAGCACTTTATGAACGATGGTCTTACCCGCTCGTTATTATAATTGGCGTTCCCTTTGGAATTTTAGGGGCAATTTTAGCTATTTGGCTTCGCGGGATTTCTAATGACGTTTATTTTCAGGTGGGACTTGTCACCCTCATCGCCCTTGTAGCTAAAAACGCGATCCTCATTGTTGAATTTGCCCTAATGAGACGAAAAGAAGGAAAGAAAATATTTGATTCGACAATCGATGCCGCCGGAATGCGTTTTAGAGCCATTTTAATGACCTCTCTAACGTTTATTTTAGGGGTTTGGCCTCTTGTTGTCAGTCAAGGCGCCGGCGCCATGAGCCGCCATTCTGTTGGGACAGGTGTTATGGGGGGAATGATTGTCGCCACTTTTTTTGGAGTTTTGTTTACTCCCCTCTTTTATAAGCTAATTGCGCAAATGACGGAAAAAGATAATGAGAATTAATATAAGCTCCTTATTTTATTTGTTATTCCTGGCTTTTTTTTTAACGTCTTGTTTCCCAAGATCGTATTGTCCTCCAAAGTGCTTTGAAATGCCTGAAAATTGGAAGGAAGAGGAGGTCGATAATGATGAAGCGATTAATTTAACCTGGTGGGATCTTTTTGAAGACCCCGTTTTAAGCGGCTATATCAATGAAGCTTTAGCTTATAATCAAGATTTAAAAGAAGCTGTGGCCCGTGTAAAAGAATTTTTCGGTAAAATGATTGTTGCTAGAGCCCCTCTCTATCCTCAGGTTTCCTTTAACGGCTCGGCGACCAAACAAGAAATTTCAATCGCTTCTGAATTTTTATCCCAGGACATCAACCCTGATGTTACGCCTGTCGCTTCTTTTGAAAGAATCTTTGACACCTTCCAAATTTACTTATCCGCCTCCTATCAACTTGATATCTGGGGAAAGCTTGAGAGTCATGCCAAAGCATCTTTTTATGATCTTTTACGGGAAAATGAAGTGAAAAGGACTGTATTGATCACGGTTGTGACCTCTGTTGCATCATCCTACATTCACCTAAGACAGCTAGATGAACAAGTAGCCATAGCTATGAAAACCTTCGAATCTAGAAAAGAATCCTTCCGCCTTGCCACCCTTCGCTTTGAAGGCGGTCTTACCTCGGAGCTTGAAGTCAAGCAATCGGAATCTGAAGTTGAATCGGCAGAAGCAAGCTTAATTGCCCTTCAAATTGATCAAGCAAGAGAAGAGAATCTATTAAGCATATTAATTGGAAGACCGCCGGATCATCTGCAAAGAGGTTTTAGGCTATCTGAACTATCCAAACCCTTCGATATCCCTGTCGGTTTGCCTTGCGAGCTTATCAGATCAAGACCGGACATAAGAGCTGCTGAAAATGCCCTTCGCGTGGCTAATTTGGAAGTTGATGTAGCAAGACTTGCTTTTATGCCGGGTTTTGCACTAACCGGGTTATTTGGCTTTGAAAGCTCTCAACTTAAAGATCTAATCACAGCGCCTGCCAGGTTTTGGGAGTATGGGATAGCTCTGATACAACCTGTTTTTTCAGGGAAGGAGCTGAGCGGAAAACTTTATGAAGCCAGGTCGATATTTCTTGAAACCTGCTTTCACTACTATCAAACAATATTAATTGGATTAAAAGAAGTGGAAGATGCGCTTGTCAGCCATCGAAAATTTATTGAGCTGACGAATGTGCAAAAACAAAGAGTCAAAGTTTTAGGCGAATATCTAGCTCTTGCAAGGCTTCGCTATGAAGAAGGCCAGACTGATTACCTCAACGTCTTAGATGCCGAGCGTCAACTTTTTTCTGCAGAACTGGAATACGTCTCTGCTGAAAGCAATCAATTCCTATCCCTCATCAATCTCTATAAAGCCCTTGGTGGCGGCTGGGTGATTGATGCCGAGCGTAAAATGCTTCCTTTGTGCAACTAATAAGCATCTTATTAATTTAAATTATTTTATTTATTTAATAAGATTTTTTGAAGACATTTATAAAAAACGAACATTTAATTTAACTTTAATTAATTTAAAAGAAATAGAATCAATAAATTAATCATTATTTAGATTTTTATTTATTATCGACACGGAGGTCGAAATGTCATCTATTCAAAGTAATCACCGTTTAGCCACTTTAGGCCGCGATCATTATCTCATTACACCTCAAAACGGTGTCCTTCAATTGCATGGGTTCAAATCCGCTTTCGCAAAAGAACTCTCAGACAAGCTAATGGACCCCGAGCGCGGAGCTTTTATTGCGCAAAAATTTGAAGAGATTATCCTTTCGAAGGCTCTCCTTTCTTATAATGCTGACACACTCCATGAATGGAAAGAAGCTTTAAAATACTATGCTTCTCTTCTTGGCAATGATTCCGATTACATGGAAAAAACGTTTAAAGAAAAATCGCACCCGCTTGTTCAGACCTTCATACAAAATTCCCCTGAAGTTGCAAAAGCCTTTTTTGACGCGATAGCTGAGCGTGAAATTGCGCTTAATGCTTCCATGGGCAATAAATCCAAGGAAGTGGTTATTCTCACTTCATCTTCAGGCGGCGGACATATTACAACCGCTAATGCCGTTAAAGAAATGGTCGAAAAAAAGGGCTTTAAAGCCGTTATTTTAAACCAGGATGAATTAGATAAAGAAAATGACCCTTTATTAAAAGCCGGCGTAACCTATAAGGGCGAGCCGATCACTATGGCAGAAGTTTATAACCGCGTATTCCAGCAGGACAATAATCTAGAAGAAGCCAATAAACTATGGGGCCTTGGCAATGAAATTGCAGCTTTCGTTCCGAGCCGTCAGATGGAAAATGTGGCTAAAAGGATCAGAGCGATTAACCCCGCTATGATTTTATCTGTAGCGACCCACCACCAAGAGCACGCCTCTTTAGCTAATATGACAGGTATCAAACTCAATTACGTCCACACGGACTTTGATTTTAATAATGCCCTATTGCCAATTGTTGACAAAGTGGATGCGCAGAGGATTAACTTTTGGGTCAATAGCAATGATGACCAGATACTGGAAGGAAAAAAACTCGGCAGCTACGAGGTACCTTTAAAGCCTTTGAAGGAAAGAAACATCATCAAAGTTTGCGGCTATCCGGTAAGGCCAAGTTTCGTAAGGGAAGAGGACCCGGGAAAGATTGCTGAAATTAAAGGCAAAAAAGGAATCGATCCAAATAGAAAAGTCGCGCTCCTTTCCATGGGACGACAAGGGATTAAAGAACACATTCTTAAGTACCTTAACTTGCTATTAAAGGAAAAAGACAAATTGACATCGCCTCTTGAACTTGTTGTTATTGCAGGGAAAAACGAAGAGCTTAAAAAAGAACTCGATGAGTTTATCAAAAGCCATGACTCCGAATTAAAAGACCGTTTGCACATAAAAGTAGAAGGGTTTGTGGATGAAAAAGACATGGCCGATTATTACAAAATAGCTTCTGTGATCAACTCAAAACCTGGGGGAGCAGCTTCCGCTGAATGCGCGGAAATGGGTCTTCCAATGCTTGCTGTTGACCCGCATCCATGGGAAGTGCCGAACTTAAAATACCTTGAACGACATGGTTTAGCTGAAGCTCTCAGAAGTGAAGACAGTTATGTTGAGCAATTAAATGGCTTGATTGAAAAAAAAGAGAAAGGAATCTCTTTTAAGGCCATGCCTTGGAAAGAAGCTCTTTCATCGCTTATCGATCAAGACCTGCCAAAAGCTGCTGTTAAAGCTAAGCAAGTTGTAAAAGCTAAATCTCCAAATCAAAGCCAAAGGGTGGCTTTTCAAGCGCTTATGCAGCTTATTGCAAAGATGCAGCAGGAGATTTATACCACTCTTTATTCGGCCCCAGAAAAGCTATTTAATATGCACCCAACGCTATTTCTGAAAGTCTAAATCTTCTTTTCTATAGAAGGTTTTTTTAAAACCTTCTATAGATTTTCTTGCCATCTTTTCCAAAGAAAAAGCGATAAAGGAACATAATTTTCCTTATGCTGTAGAATATGCTCAAAAACCTCTTCCTTGCTAAGCCAAAGCAGCTTTTCATATTCTTTATCAGGTTCCCACTTTTCTACGTTGGATAGTTCAGGTTTTAAAAAAATGAGTCCGCAAAATTCAAAAATGTCTCTTTTGGTGTCATGAACCAAAATCCACCTATCAATATACTTTACATGATCTTTTGAAATTTCAGTCTCTTCCACAAGCTCTTTTAGAAGAGCTTTCTCAAAATCAATCCTTCCGTTTTCTTTTATGGCGCTAAAATCGACAGTGCCGGAAGGGGCAAATTCGTAGTAGGACGGATAGGTTGAAAGGTGGGTCGCTCTTTTACCTATGAGAACTTTTTTATTCGAAACAGTAAGTCCGCTTACACTAACCGGTCTAATATGAAGCAAGTGTCTTAGCTTCTCATCATGGTTTTGAGCTAAAAGAAACTTATACTCAGTTGTAGCAAGGGTAATTTGAGATAGATTGGCAGAGATAAACTGCAAAATCTTGCCGTTAAATAAATGACCTTCCCTTTTTTGGAATTCTTCCTGCCAAATCGCTTCCACCCTTAGAAGAGCTGACTCTGGAAAGCTAAGCTCTTCATTTTCAACAATTGCCTCAAAAGGACCAGGAAGAACATAAATTTCAAATTCAGCCATAATTTTCCTGAAAAAAAAGTAAAGCCTCTTTCCACCGATTAAAAAAAAGGGGCGGGCGGCTTAAACTAATACTAGCTTTTTCAAGAAAAATCAACCAGACCTGAATGTCGGCTTTATCAGCAGAAAGAGCTCCAAGCAAAGAATCCTCGATAGCAATGGTTTCGCTTGGATTTAAATTCATTAGCCTTAACGTATTAATATAAATATCCGGGTTAGGCTTACTTTTTTTAACACTCTCCCCGCTAACAACCAAGTCGAAAAGGGCAAAATCAGGATGGGAGGATAGAAAGCTGTCTAAAATTTTATTTGGAGCTGAGCTTACAAGAGCTAATTTTAAACCCTTTTTTTTTAAAGCCTGCAGGAACTCCAAAGCTCCCTCATGAGGCTTTAATTCCTTATATCTTTCAATGAGATCCGTTTCATACTCAAGGTATAAATTTTCAAGGGTTTCTTCCATAGAATATTTATTTTTAAGGATTAGCAAAATCTCCTTTAAAGAAGGCCCCTTTAGCTCATTAAACTCATCAAGGCTTGGTCTGAGTTTTCTTTTTTTTAAAAAGGAATCATAGGCGTCATAAAGAAGGGGCAGACTGTTCGCAACCGTCCCGTCAAAATCTAAGAGAAATGCTTTAAGGTTAGAAGTCCCCATGCCGTATGCCGTCTCCTATCCGGATCTCTCTTTTAGCTTTTTTCCCCTCTAGTTTTTCAAGGAAACGAGGGTGGATCCCTTGAGGCTTATTTCCGGGTCTAAGAATAGCAATATTTTCCCCTTCTTTAAAAAGGCTTCCCTGAGCGATATTTTGAATCGCTTGAATGCCTCTTTTTGCAAAACGTCTTAGCTCTTCTTCAGAAGGATGAATGCTTTTATAGCCGCTCCCCTTCATTTTTTCAGCTTCCCTTATGGCTTGGACCATCGACTTCAATTCGATTGGATTTAAAGAAAAGGCATGGTCCGGACCTTTAAGGGTTTTATCCAAAGTAAAATGCTTCTCAATCACTTTTCCGCCAAGAGAAACGGCCATGACGGGCGCTAGAATCGGGTGTAAGCTATGATCAGAAAGCCCTGCATCCACTTTAAAACGTTTTTTCAACCATGTAATCGCAGATAAATTCATGCTGTCGCTTGGAGCCGGGTAGGAAGCTGTGCATTGCAAAAGCGTCAGATGGCTTCCTTTATAAGAGAAAAATAAGCGAACCGCCCAGGCGATTTCTTCTTCTGTTGCAGCACCGGTTGATAGAATAAGCGGTTTATGCGATTCTGCAGCTAATTGAATCAAATGGGGATGGCCTATCTCATAGGAAGCTATTTTATGCCGTTTGACAAAAGGGTCTATGGCTTTAAAATCTTCAATAGAAAAAGGGGTCGACATCCATTCTATGTTCATGCTTTTTGCATAACCGGAAAGCGTCTCTATCATTTCATAAGGCATTGAAAGTTCATCAAATAGGTCTTGAATATCGGCAACGACCCCCGACTTTGATAGGTATTTACTTTTTCCGGCATTTTCGACATAAGTTGTTTTTGATCTAAACGTTTGAAATTTAACAGCATTGGCACCAGACTCTCTTGCGGTTTCAATCATTTTTTTAGCGGTTTCAAGATTCTCTTTTGAAGAGCCGACCTTCCAGTTAGAACCAGCTTCTGCTATAATAAAGACAGGGTCTCCGTGAATTTTAGATAAGCGAAAAACAAATTGTCGCACCGGAACAATTTCACTTGTATCTTCAATAAATTTATTTTTTTCTTCTAATTCTTCATAGCCTGCTTTTAAAAAGGCTTTTGCGGACCTTAAATTTTCTTTTTTAACCTCAGCTACAATCTCATTAAAGCCTGTATTTTGTATCCAAGGGATAATCTCAACCAAAGCTCTTGTCCCAATGCCATACCCTCTAAATTTAGGGGCGATTACAATGGAAATTTCAATCGCTTTTGAATTCTTGGCTAATAGCCCCTCGCATCTTTTAAAAGAGATAAAACCTGCATATTCACCGTCGATAGAAATGAAAAGAGGAGGCAATTCAGGGAGGGTAAAGTACTCTTTAAATTCATTTTTAAAATCGGATTTTTCTTTCTTTTCCTGATGAAAAGACATTCTGAGAGCTTCATCATCATTTCTTAAGAGAAAAACGGCATCCCGATGCTCCTCAATCGGTCTTACAATTTCAAAATGAACCTTTTTATCCATTAACCGATTTCCTTTTGCCGGATGTGTTGATTGATAAGCAGCCAATCAGGATTTGCGGCGAGCAAATAAATGATATCTTCCAGTCGAAAATGAGGCTTCACCGGATAAAGCGCTTCAATAATTTTCGTGACAAGACGAAGGTCTTCTTTAGTATCTACTGTTAAACGAAGATAAGAATAGTCAACGGGGTTAATAACATTTTTAATCGTAAATTCGCTTGGGTGTCTAAGCATGCCAAGAGTAACATGCTCTTTCTCTTCAATAGATGCGCCAAGGCTTGACTTTTCAAGAGCTTCAAAAGAAAAAACCTCAACATCAAGCCCCCTTGGAAAAGACCTCGTCAAAGTATTTGAGATAAAATCAAAGGGAGGATTGACATTTAAAAAAAGAGAGACAATTTTATCGACAATCTCAGGATCAATTAAGGGACAGTCGGATGTGATTCTCACAATAACATCTACACCAAAGGCTCTAGCCGCTTTTAAATAGCGATCCAAAACATTTTCCTCGCTTCCGATAAAATAGGGAATTTTCTCGGCTTTACAAAAGTCGACAATCGCCCTATCCTTTGGATTTTCAGTGGTTGCTATAATGATTTGGGATAAAGTTTTAGCTTCCTTTAATCTTGAAACAACATAGAAAAGAAGAGGGTTATCCAAAATAGGAAGCATTACTTTTTGAGGAAGTCTTGTCGAACCCATACGCGCTTGAACAATAGCTGCGACTTTTTGTTTTTCCATTTTTAATCCAAGTGAGTGTAACACGGGAAGGCAAGCTTTCCAAAACTTTTAGAAAAACACAGGAATGAGAGCAAAATCAAGAAAAAAATTTTTTGAAAAAAATGCCTTGCAGCAAAGGCACTAGCCAGGGGGGCTTTTACCAAATCGCTTTAATCAAACGATGTTTTCCGTTTGCATAAAGCAATAAAAACTGCTGCAAGGCAAGTGTTTAAGAGGGGATAACCATTGTCTTTTTAGGTCTTGGTTTTCCAAGCTCAGCCATTGTTTTACGCTTCCACCCTTCGGCAGTTAACAAGCGTCCCTTTTTAGCTTCATCTTTAGATTTAGGCTTTTCTGACTTCGTTATCGTTTTTGAAGCAGCACTTTTCTTAATGACTTTTTGGGCAGCTGACGGTTTTTTAGATTCTTTTGAATCGGATAAACCGGAAGATTTGCTCATTTGCTTTTTTACAGCCATTCTTCCTCTCCTCCTTGAGTTTTTAGAAGCTTCCTAAGAAGAAACTTCACCTTTTACTTTTCTTTAAGCAAAGAATGTGCCAATAATAAGTATTCATCTATTTTTTTTAAATAACTTAGTTTGTTTGCTTTATATAAATAATTTTTTATGAAGAGAATTATACTCCATATCGACATGGATGCCTTTTTTGCTAGCATCGAAATTGCGGAAAATCCTCACTTAAAAGGACTTCCGATAATCGTCGGAGGAAACCCCGATAGGAGGGGGGTGGTTTCTACCTGTTCGTATGAAGCGAGAGTTTACGGAGTGCACTCGGCGATGCCTCTTCATGAGGCAAAAAAATTATGTCCCAAGGCCATTTTTATCACCGGAAATTATTCCCTTTATAAGAATTACTCCGAAAAAATTATGAAAATCTTAACAAAAGTATGCCCTATCGTTGAAATAGTTAGCATTGATGAAGCTTATCTTGATTTTACAAATTTTGTGGATGAGGAGCATATCCTGGAAATAGGCCAAGAGATAAAGAATCAGATTTTTTACAAAACGGGGCTCACTTCCTCTATCGGGATTGGCTCTTGCAAACTGATTTCAAAAATGGCTTCTTCTTTCCAAAAGCCAAATGGCCTTTTACAAATTAAATCAGGCCTGGAAGTGGAGTTTCTAAAACCCCTTGATATCGGGAAGCTTCCGGGCGTTGGTACAAAAACAGAAGAGCATCTTAGGAAGAAAGGTTTTTTTAAAATTTCAGATTTGCAGGAAGCTTCTCTTGAAAAGTTGATCGATTTAATGGGAGTTTCGAGAGGTTACTACCTTCATAAGGCTTGCTTGGGACGCGATCCAAGGGTCGTTGAAGGGGAAAAAAGGTCTCCTAAATCTATTGGCAAAGAAGAGACTTTCGATAAAGACATCGCCGATATTTTGCTTCTCCAAGAGGTCCTTGAGAATCAGCTTAAAGCTATTTTTGAAAAAGCAAAAGAAAGGAAATTACGTTTTAAAGGGTTTTCTATAAAAATCAGACACCCTGATTTTAAAACATTTACAAAGTCATATACGTTTAAAAATTTCACTCAGAACTATCATGAGTTAAGAAAAGCTGTATTTTCTCTTTTTGAGTCGTTTTATTCCGGCTCCCCCCCGCTTCGTCTTTTAGGAGTAAGCCTTGAAAACTTAAGCGACGGTTATTGGCAGCCTACTTTTTGGGACGATCTTTAGGTTTCGCTTGCAAAAGCTTAAGGTATTCAATAAGAAGCCTGACCCCTACCCCTGTAGCGCCTTTTGTGCAATATTTCCCCGGTTTCGGCAGAAAAGCGGTTCCTGCTATATCAAGATGCGCCCAAGGAGTATCTTGAACAAACTCTTTCAAAAATAAAGCCGCTGTAATAGAGCTTCCGAGCCTGCCTCCGGAATTGCTTATATCGGCGATGTCCGATTTTAAAAGTTCCCGCCATTCCGGATAAATGGGAAGGGGCCAAACACGCTCAAAGGTATTTTCTCCGGCTTTTATAAGAGCTTTTGAAAGGGTCTCATCATTAGACATCATCCCTGAAACTTCATGTCCAAAAGTAACGAGGATAGCCCCTGTTAATGTGGCAAGGTCAATAAGACGGGTAATCGGGTATTTCTTTTTCACATAAGAGATAGCATCTGCAAGGATAAGGCGGCCTTCCGCATCCGTATTGGTTATTTCTACCGTTTTCTCTGAAAAACTTTTATAAACATCGCCCGGCTTATAGCTTAAGGAATCAATAGCATTTTCAGCGGTTGGTATGGCCGCAATTAAATTTACTTTTAATTTTAAATCCTTAGCCGCAATTAATGCGCCTAAAACTGCCGCGGCGCCGGACATATCCGCTTTTTGGGTTTCTATCGATCCTGAAGGCTTTAAATTAAGCCCGCCTGTATCAAAGGTGACTCCTTTGCCAACAAGAGCTATCAAATCCTTGGATTTAGGATCCCCGATATATTCCCCTAAGATAAGCTTTGGCTCTTCCTTAGCGCCTCTTCCAACAGCAAGTAAAAGCCCCATTTTTTCTTTCTCAAGCTCTTTTTTGTCAAGAACTGAAACCCGTAAATTCCCTTTTGAAAAAGATTTAGCTGTTTTGGCAAGGTAAGAGGGCGTGACTAAATCCGCATTTCCATTAGCAAGATCTCTTGCTAAAAAGACCGATTTAATCACGACTATGATTTCTTCTACCGATTTTTTAGAAACGCCAAAATCTAGAAGAGTCAAACGGTATTCCTTTGCAGTCTCTTCCTTTTTCAAAGAAAATTGGTAAGAGGAAAGCAAAAAACCTTCTAAAAAAGCTTCTAGAAGCTTTTCTCTTCTAATTTCCTTCAAATGGAAATTGGGAACAAGAACCTGAAACCACTTTTTTGAAGCTAAGAATCTTTCCAAACTTCCGAAAACTCGACGAATCGTCTCAAGAGAGACCTTTTCAATCTCACCTAAGCCTAAAAGAAGAACTCTCTCAAAAGGCCCCTTCATCGGGTAAAAGAAAGAAATCTCGCTTTCTTTTGCTTGAAAATCCCCTAAGCTTGCAAGGTGGTCTATCTCCTTAAACGAAAAATCTGAAAATAAGGGAACCGCTTTTTTCTGAACGATAGCAAAAGGGAGAATGAGAACCCCTTTATAGGATTTATTTTTTACAAAATCCGAAAGAGCGATGTGAGGTTCTCTTCTAAGAAAATTCATCTTTGCTACCTATAAAAAATTAATTAAAAGGGCATCGGTTCATCGTCATCAAAACTTTCTGCGCGGCTGCCGCTTGCAATTTGATGGGTATAAGGGTTCTCTGAAGAGGAGGAGTACTTACCGGCAGCCGGCACTTGAGCTGCAGCGCTTCTTCTCTCTTCTCCGCCTTCTTCATTATTTCTATCGCTAAAGGGCGGGAAATGGATGCTTTTAGCTGTAGCTTCATAAGAAACTTGTTTTTCCCCGTTCTTATCGGTATACATCTCAAGCTTGCTCATTTCAGCAATTATGTAAATACCGCTTCCCTTTTTAAAGTGCGCGAGCATTTTATCATAAGCATCTCCCCAAATGGTAATTCTCCACCAAATGGTTTCTTCTTGGCCGCCTTTACGAGATTTTGAAGCCACACGCAAGGTCCATACTTTTTGTCCTTTGGTTGTGTAACGCATCTCAGGGTCTGCTCCAAGATGGCCCATAATATGCAGAATAATCATATAAGACTCCTTAAGCCTAAAAAACTTAAATCTGATTAAAAAAAAATATCCCGAGCTTTTAAACCTTGAGTTTTAAGGCTAAGGGAAGGATTAGCATAGCATGAAAATATGAGATAAAGAAAGGAGAAAAAAATAAAGGCTGCAACAAACTAAATTAGTAGCAGCCTTTTTAATTTCTAGGAGGCTTAGTTTTTCTTAGATTTTGATATAACCTTCGCCAGGTTTACCGGACATTCCGGGTCTTGGAGTTCCAACACCGGTTCCAGTACTTGGCTGACCGCTGCCCCGAGTATCCGATGGCTCTCTTCCTTCTGAAATGTCGCGGCAAATTTTACGCCATTTTTCAACAGTTTCAACAAATAAAGGAGCAAACGCACGAAGAGCTGCAGAAACTGCTTGCTCCATGTCAATTGTGCAGTGAAGAAGAATTAACTCTTCTTTAACAGCAACACCGCAACCGCCGCCGGCCATTTGGCCGCCAAGCATGGAACCTTCGAGGAGTTTTTCATAAAGCTTAAGCCTTGTCTTATCATCTCTTGGAAGACCATCTAAGAGTGGTGAGTAAAGATAAAGTCTCTTAGAATTTGGCTCATAAGTTATATGTAGCGAAAACTCATCGTCAATTCCAAGAATACAGGTGTTGTTTTCATCAAACTCCAAACCTTCAAGGCCCAGCTCTTTGCCGAACTCTTTCAAGTTGTCTTTGGCGTTTTCAAAAGACATATTAGTTGCCTCCTAACCTACAGTTCTAAGCCCGCCCTTAATATTAGAAGCGAGCTAACTTTGTTTTTTTCTTTAGATTTATTATGTACCGAAGGCTTATTAAAATGCACTATCTGCTTTTAACTTGCTATCGTTTTATAAAAATTGCCGTCCGTTTCTGAAAAACCTAAAAAATGAAGCAAGCGAAAAGCCTTTCGTCAAGCAAACATTTTTCAACACGAAGATAGCTTTAAGCAACTTCAAATTGAGTTAATCAATAACTAACGGACGGGCAATTAATTAATAAACCCGGTTTTTTGTATTAAGTGTTATCTTATTAACACTATTATAACTTTTTGGTGTAAAGGAAGCAAACCAAAGAAAAAAAATTAATAAAAATGAAAAAATAATTTACAAATATTTCATAGTCAATAATTTAAACTTTTGCTTAACTTCTAAGAACAGCAAGGATATGCTCACACCCTTCTTTTCCACACGTACATCCTACAGGGTGCCCAAGGTAAACACTGTAGCGCTCATCAGTATCAAGTTTATTTATCACCACATAGAGCTTTTCGCCTGTCTGGCGTATTTCCCACTGTTCGAATACAAGCTCCTCATCCGGGACTACTTCCTCATCATGGATCTCGGATTCATTTTTAATTTCACCTTCGAGGGTTAAACCCTTTTGAATCGCTTTGGCTATCTGGCAATGGGGACAATTACAGTGCGGTTCCGCTTGATGAAGCTCTGCAAGTTGCGCTTCTGGCGCCAAAACTTTAACCACCATTTGGATTTTATTTAAAATTTCCTGGGGCAAATCGGGGGCATCGGCAAGTTCGGGATTATGTTGAAGGGCCGTGCCAAGCGTTTCCATGCTCGATTGAGAGAGTTGCAGACTTGGGTCAAGCATTGAAAAGGCAAGAGGTGAAGAAGAAGGAGCTTTTCGTTCCAGCTTGGAAGGCACTTGCAATTCCAGGTATTTTTGATGTGCTTCAAAGATCGAAAGAAGCGTTTCTTCGCTAAGATTTGGGATTCTTACAACGCTTTGGTCTAAGAGAATCACTAAAAGTTCGGATTGTTCTACTTTAAGGGAGCGGACTTCCTTCCAACTTGTGGAAATGTAAGGAGGTATGCTTAAGACTTTTTCATTAATTTTCATGATTTTCCCTCCAAATAGGCGTTCTGACAAAGGAAGAATAATAGCCTATTGTAAAGTTTTTGGATAAAATCTCTTCTATCCCTAATTTACCAGATTTTTTATTTTATTATAACAGGCAAGACTAAGAGTGTCAATTTATTTAGCACTCAAAAATGAAGAGTGCTATTTTTTAGTGATATTCCTTTTATTGAATTTACTTTTTTGGAATTTTTCCAAAAGATATAAGAATGAATTTGACTATCATATGACCTGAACACCTTTGTTTAAGGAGCCCTAATTTGAGCCATAAGACCTTTGTCCTAGATACCAACGTCCTCCTCCACGACCCCGAATCTATCTTAAAATTTCCTAAGTCTAAAATCATACTCCCGATAACTGTGATTGAAGAGCTCGATACGATGAAAAGGCTCCCCAATGAGTTGGGGAAGAATTCAAGGGCCATCTTCCGCCTTCTTGTGGACTTGAGCCTAAAGAAAAAAGGAGATTTCCATCAGGGAATCGAACTTGAGAATGAAGCTGTTATTTCGATCCATCTAAATGATTCCCTGCTTCCCGGCCATTTGCCTCTTGCCAAAAGCGATAACCGCATCATTGCTTGCGCCTACCATTTAAAGTCGGAAGGGCAAAAAGTGGTTTTCGTCTCTAAAGACTTTGCGGCAAGAATAAAAGCCGAAGCGCTTGGCATAGAAGCTGAAGATTATGAGAATTTGAAGTTTGCTTATACCGTTCTCTATAAAGGGATTGAGCATATAGAAACGGAAAAAATAAATATTGATACCTTTTTTAAAGACGGCAGCCTAAAGCTTGAAAATCTCGTTTCTAAACCTAATGAATACTATGTCCTGACCTCTCCTGAACATTCTTCTGCCGTCGCTAAATTTGACAAAAAGGATGGGAAATTAAAGCCTTTATTAAAAGTTCCGAACATTTGGGGGATCCATCCTAAAAATGTTGAGCAGAAATGTGCGGTTGATCTTCTTTTAAGAGACGACATTAAGCTTGTCACCATGATTGGAACTGCCGGGACAGGTAAAACGCTTCTTGCGCTTGCCTGCGGTCTTAGGAAAGTGTTCGATGAGGGCGTCTACACTAAAATTCTTATCAGCCGCCCTGTAGTTCCCTTAGGGAGAGATATCGGTTATCTTCCGGGAACTAAGGAAGAAAAGCTCTTTCACTGGATGCAGCCGATTTATGATAACCTTGAATTTTTATGCTCATCTTCCGGCAATGAGTCTTCAGAGACCTTGCAATGGGTTTTAGACAGTAAAAAAATTGAATTGGAGGCTGTGACCTATATTAGAGGCCGATCTCTTCCAAAAATGTACATTATTGTCGATGAAGCGCAAAACCTAACGCCCCATGAAGTGAAAACGATTATCTCAAGAGCCGGTGAAGAGACAAAGGTTATCTTAACCGGAGACCCGACCCAGATTGATAACCCCTACCTTGACAAAGACTCCAATGGCCTAACTTATGTCGTCGGAAAATTTGCCGATGAGCCAATCTATGGGCAAATATTTTTAACTAAAACTGAGCGCTCAGAGCTTGCGGCCAAAGCCGCTGAAATTCTCTAAACCTTGCGGATGGCGAGGGGTTACTCCTCGCCCCCATTCATTCGCTTAAGCAACGCTTCCCTATAAAAAACCTCATCATCGCTTTTCCACCCCTGATCTCCTCGCTCCAAGCCAAGAAGTGGAATCAAAGCAGAACTCTTTCCTTTTTGTTGCTTCGCTTCATCCACTAGCCTCTTGTAGATATTAATCAACTCTGAGCGGCTCTCCTCTTTCGGCAATTTGTATTTAGCGTTAAATTCCAAAATAAAGTTCCTTGCATAAGAAATATTTTTTATTTCTCCGAGCAAGTAAGCGATATGTTTGAGAACTTTAATCTCTTTTACAATCTCAAAAAAAGCTGAGTATTCTTTATTTAATTTCAGGGGACATTCTGAAAAGTACCCTAGGTTAAAAGATTCGATAAACCCATCAATTCTTTCTCTACTTATTCCGTGATCCATTCCATTTTTTATAAAAAGGGCATGAAAATCATAAAAATCTTTTTCTGCATAAAAGAAAGGTCTTTTTTCAATATCGAGAAGATTCACCAAAGTTTCACAGTCGATATAACCAAAGGCAGATTTTTCCTTGCACCAGACAAACTGCTCTCCATGAATATCCGACAGGACAAGACTTACCATGCGTGGATTCTCGTCTGCTTTTTTAGCTAGCCTTTCAAGAAAGATTAGAGCGTCTTCTTCTACATGAACCCCTAAGCCTTTTAAGATTGCTTGAGAGGTAATAAATTCTCGATGCATATGGTTTGCAAATTGTTGGAAAGATTCCCTATGGGAAGAAGCCTCCATTTTTAAGCTCTTTTGACGAAGCTCCCCCATTGCTTTACCGGCCTGCAGAGCCATTTTCTTAAGATCAAGATAGAGTTCTTCCTGTTCACTAAAACTTAAAAGAGGTGACGCTAGATGATTAAAATGGTTTCTTAAAGTATCTCCCTCTAGCTTAGTTTTAGCGAGAACATATTTTCCCTTAAACTGGCCCACCCCTAAAGGCTCCGGAAGGAGCATATGTTTAAGTTTTAAAGAATGCAATATCTCGAGAGCTACTGTTTCTGAAATAAAATCTTCAAAGATCTTTTGTTTTACTATGGCAATAAAATTTTTATAATGTAACTCGGCAACCACACCCTTTTCATATTGTTTTATAAAAGTGAAGCCTATAAAACCATTTTGACTAATAAGACCTTTCCAAACGCTAATGTCTTCCTTTCCAAAATGTGAAATATCTGTAATATGTCTCAATAAGATTGTTTTAGATTTTATAAGCGATGTATATAGACTATTAGGTTCCAGCCTATTATATTGTGTAACCGCCATTAAGTTATCCACTATCTTCTTAAAGAAAGATGGACTCTCATGACTGCTGTTTTCTTTTAGAGCTATTTCAAAAGAGTGAACGCCTTCAGACTTAGGTCTCGAAAGGCCAAAAGAATTTTCACTTTTTCGTCCCAAGTACTCAAAGTGATTAAAGCCTATTTTGACGGGCTTTTTATTTAACGATTTTGCAGGGAATTCCAAAAGAATTCTATTGCATCCCTGTACAACCGCTTCTTTTTTTATACGAGTTAATAGTCGTTTAATTAGTGTTGGGTCGACTAGGAGTTCAAGTGTCCGACTGCCGGCCTCTTCCTCTAAACCATTTTTATAGTAACGGGTGAGCCTAATTTCATTTTTATTGGAGAGTTTTTCAACAAACACAATAAACGCCCCATCGCTTCTAACCCCCGTTACATAGGAAATTTCAGCGCCCTTCACATGATGGTGAAGCTCTTGAAATTCAAGGGTGTTCGTTTTAGCTATCACCCTGTAATTTTCAGGAGAGGGTTTAATTTCAGTCTTTGAGACATTTTTTAAAGTCTTTATTTCTTCTTGTACCAGTGTAAATTCTTGACCTCTTCTAAAGGGAAGAGCAATGGCTCCTCCTTCATCTAAAAAGAAATGTTTCAAAGAGTCTCCGACCTTGCGTGCCCTCTCCAAAAAAGGTTTCCCGGTTTCTAATAATTCTTGAGGGTCAATCTTTGGATAGATAGCAGAAGAGCTTAGGTCCCGGCAGTTTACTTTAGTGACCTTTCTTAAAGAGCCCTCTTCCAGCGGAATTTCCCACGTCACTCGAGCTTTATTCCAATTTCTTGGAAAGGCTAACTGAAAGCCTACAAATTTTTCCTCCGCGGTCAACCTTCTTTCGCGATCAAAAATAATGATAATTTTTTTAGCGCCATTTTCTCTTGCAATCAGTTTGAAACTTTGAAAGATTTGAAAAAGGTTTAACTTTTCTTCTTCCGGAACCTTAATGTTTGTGAGATAGATTTTTAAATTTCTTTTTTCCATCCCGATAGTGCCGTTCATGATATAGTGATTTGACACTACTTCTTTAAAGTTCTCCTCAAGCAGCCCAAAATCTTTAAGCTTTAAATCGCGGTATTTTTTTACTAAGCTTAAAGTTTCCGCTTTTTCATTTAAGGGGGCTCTTGCTTTGAGTCGATAAGTTTTTTCAGCACGGTAATAAGTTAAAGGGCAAAACTCTATCTGAACATGAGTTGCCTTATTCACCCAGGCCATCTCTTGAAGGTGTCTTTTGGCTTGGATCCAATCAACTTTTCCTTTTTGGAGTTTAAATCGATAGATTTTCACGACCATGGTGCTATTTCTAGTCGGTAAAATCCTTCCATAAATCTTCTCTTGCGGCTTGAAGGGCTCTTTTTTAAATAGGGCCGCATCAAGGCCTGCATCACCAGGCAACAGCTTCCTAAATCTTCTGATAGGAACAGCCCCCGATTCATCCGCAATAAATTTTTTTAAACGGCTTTTTTCTATTGAGGCTTTTTTTGCATCCAGGGCTTCAACTTGCTTTAAAGTTTTCCCTAAGCTTTTTTCAATATTGATATTCATATTGGCCGGGATAATCACCATGGGAGAGTTCGCTCTTTTCATCTTTAGATGGCTTCCTTTTCCCCCATCCACAATGGCATAACTCTTTCCCCTAAAAATTTCTTTCCACTCTTCCTTTGATTTAAGAGCCTGTTTCGTTCTTTTAGGGGACTTAATTAAAGGGATTTCAAAGCGGCAAAATTCTTTGGGCCCAACGACTCTATATTCTCGAAGTTCCCTTTTATAGCGCTCTCGCCACTTTTTACAAAAATTCCTATTGCTAAATAGAATTTCAATTTCTAAGGTTTTAACTCCCTTATGTTTGTGAGCTAGTTGAAAGAGATGCTCATTATATGAATTAAAGGAAAAGGCTTTCCTTGGAGCATCAAGCCAATCAATTTTTACTTTTGCTCTATTTTCAGTGACAGTGATGCTGGCACGATGTTGAACATAGGGGTTGGTTAAGACTTTTTCTAATCCCACATCCCTTGGTGTCAAGGCTCTTGCTATCGGCTTTCTAAGAGACGCGCCTATCTCGACCCCGCCAAACTCTTCTCTTAAAAAGGGGAGAAGAGACCCTGTTATTTTTTGATTTGCCAAAGAAGCACGGTTGATAACCGTCTTTGAAACAGATGAGATTGTTTTAACCGGGTTTTTAACTAAAGGAGAAGCGGCAATTTTTTTAAAAGAATTGATCGGTGCTTTCGCAAATCTTAATAAGGCTGCACCTCCAGGTATTGGGATGGCAACTAAACCTATTGAAAAAGCATGCTCAAGGTATTGCTCGGTCTCCTCTCGAGGGATTAAAAATTCTCGCTCCATTCTTTCCGCTTGATGAGAGGGGCTATTAAGTAACCGATGGGCAAATTCTTCCTTTCCCATTTTTTGAAGGCAATAGCTAGTTAATGCCTTTGCAAGCTCCCCTAGCCTATTTGTTTTTTGCCCAATATTTGGCTGTGCTAAAGAATTTGTTTTCTCCATAAGAGGCTTATTATCCACCCAACCAAAGGCTTTAAAAAGGTTGCGTAAACCTCTTATTCTTCTATCATGTCTTCTTTTCCCGTTTTCAGCGATTCTTTTTAAGCTTGCATTAAGAACAGCATCCACCACATGTAAAGGAGCTCCTAACATCTTTCCTAAAGCCATTCTTTCATGAATCTGTTCATTGCTCATGATCCAGAAAGGGTTTTGCTCTTTTAACTCCTTTAACTTTCGAATGTCTTTTTCAACAAGGGATTCTTCTTTTTCATTAAAAGCCCCTGCCTCTTGCAGCATTTGTTGAAATAAAGCTTGGACAAACGCTTCTTTTTCCTCTTGGCTTAAGCTTCTTTCACTGCCTTTCTTTTTTATTGCCGGCTTTTTTTGAGGTCTTGGGATAAATTCTGGAATTTCTTCATTTGGGGTCGTGTCCGCTATTGTTTCAAGAGGCAACGCTTCTTCTTTTTCCGGAATTCGATTAGGCGGAGTTTGAAAATAGGTCCTCACGCTCTCAACTTCTTTTCTTAAACGTTCTAAATCAAAACTGACTAAAGCGGCTTCATAATGACGCTCTCTAATGGGACCCCTATTTTGGGTTAAGCTAGGGTTTGTATTAATATCAAATCTGCCATTCGCTTCTGTAAAGGTGCTTTGCGTCACGCCCTTTTGGCGCCGATCATGAACCCAAAGATCTCCTACATGGGTAAGCCCTTGACGCTGATTCTGACTTGAAGATATAAAACTGTTTAAAGATAAGTTAACGCCCGCACCATAACTTCGGCTGCTATCATAAAGAGGTTGATGTGAGAGGTGGGCGCCCTCGCTTAAACTCATATTTTCGATAGAAAAACCTAATAAAGAAAGGCTTGAAACTCCCCTTATTTCACCTAAATTTCTCGATCTAAAATAAGAGATGTGATTAGTCACCTTATCATTAGTTCGACCCCCGCCTATCGCTATACGTCCGCCTGTTGAGAGGCCAAAATTAAAATGGCTTTCTGTAAAAGTATCTTGGGTGGATCTTCCTGATAAATTCGGGGTATCTATGATTAAATGCCCGGCTTCTACTTGAGAGCCATTAGCTTTGAGTTCGCGGCTGGCTATGATTTCAAATTCCTCTTCTACATCAAGATGTAAAGGCATATGAACGACTTTTTTAGCTCGGCTGTCTCCAATGTCAAATCCAAATTCTATTCCTGTGGATCCTCCGAAGCCGACACTTAAGCTTCCGCTCTTCCCTCTTTCTCGATAAGTATCCGAAGTGCCTTCTAAATGGATGTTTCGACCTTTTAATTTTCCGCGCTTGATTTTTCCCTGAATCCCTTCCAAATATTGATCGTCGGAAAGAATATCTAACCCGCCTTCAGGAAGTAAAATTTCCGGGAGATGGCTAACGGTCCAAGTTCTATTTACAGTTGAAACTCCGGCTTCAACATAAACTCTTGGGCAAAATTCTCCTTTCTCATTCTCAAGCCCAAGCAATTGGCCAATAGAGGCGCCATTAATAAAATCTTTTGCAAAATTCCAAACGTGGATAATGGAACGGACAAGATTGGCGGCTCTTTCAAACCCATACTTGGAAGAAGCAAGTTTATAGAGGCTATGAAGGGCAGGAACTTCTGAAAGGGCGCTTTCAGTAAGTTTTCTTCCTTTATTTCCTTCAGCTAGCGCTCTTAAAAAATTAAGTCCAAAGGCATTTAGTCCAATTTTAAAGGTTTTAGTATGGTGGGAGTGATGTTCCTTATGGACTTTGATCGTAGTTTTTGGGGCTTTAATTTTTAGATTGCCATGGGCTACCGCTAAGAAAGGGGCTAACCCTAAAAAGGCAGTTTCTGATTTAAAACTAGCCTTTGTTCCGCCAAAGACATGAGGTCTAAGAGTCACTTCCCCATCGATTGTGTCAACAGGCGCTTGAAATTGGCCAATGCCTACTCTAATCCCCTTATACTTATTTCTTACTTTATAAGATTTTGAAAGCAGTTCGATAGGACCTTTTGCCTCCACCTTTAACTTGTCTAAGTAACTGCCAAGCTCCCCTTCAATCGATATATTTTTATGCGATTTTAAATGCTGTCTGCCGCTTCCTACAATGCAGGCGATAGCAAAGGTTATGGTTTGCAGCTCCTTACTTTTAGTCCAGCCTTTTTTGCGGGTATGAGTAAAGGCAGCTGCTCGGTTTTCCTGAATGATATCTCCAATAGCCTCAAGAAAAAGCGTATGGGTTACAACTTCCGAAGCGATATTTTTAAAAGTTCCACCCCAATGCATTTTGGCATCGTAGACATTGGTTGTGGCTTTATGATAAACCGTTTTTCTCGAAAACCCGTCCAGCTTTCTAAAAGGCGAGACTCTGCCTGGATCTAAGTAATGGATAGTCTTTAACTCTAAAGCTTCTTGAGTAAAATCACTTCCTCTGACACGGTATTTATTCGCTTCAATCTGCCCCCCTCTATTAAAGCTCGGTTCATCAAGGGTAAGCTTGATTTTTTCTCCCTTTAGCTGGCCCCCCGGTTGCGCGCATTCCGTGATTTCGGAGCTTACCTTTACTCGTCCATACCGCCTATAGTGAGGCACTTGAGTTAGCCTTTGAACCACAAGCGCTTCTAGCAATAACTTTTTGATATGCAGCTTGACTTTTCTTGCGCCTGCAACCCCGGTCAGATGAAATAAGCCCTCTACTCGTCCCTCTATCTCTTCGCTTGCTTGAAATTGACCTCCGGGAATAAGTGCAGGCAAGCCTTCTATATGCGGCAGATTAGGGGGTAAGCTTGTTGGGGATTCAACGGTTCTATTAAAAAATCCGACAAAAAGATCCTTTACTTTTGTTAGAACGATCTTTCTTGCAATCATGGAGCCATTGTTACGGAGGTTTCCGATTAAATTAATGTAATACACATGCTCTACTTCAAAAAGAGAGGGCCCGTCGACTACCCACACGTGTCTTCGAACCCATAAAGTATGCTTTTTCTTTTTTCCAAAGCCCATGCACCTTCTTGTATGATAGGTTCCGGCTTCCTCATACCAGGAGTGGACGTGCATGGAATTTAAACAATCTATATCCTTTCCGGTAAGAGTCAAGTCTCCGCCTCTTACTAAAATGTGAGAACCTAAATTTCTGGCAATTTCTGTAGCATTGACAATAAGGTTGGAATTTTCATGGGTAAAGGTCGAGGGTGTATGCGGGTATCTAAACGCTGTATAGCCCCTTCCCCATGGGATAGTTGTGCTCTCCAAAATAAAGCGATGAGTGTTAATTACGGATTCTTCATCCGGGTCTCCAATAATATGGAGGTCGCTTGTATGAGAAATAAAATCTTCAACTTCTGCGTTTATGCCCTTACGGAAAAACGCCTCCATCCTTCTAAAATGGGCTTCTTTACCTTGCAAGATAGCTCTTCCTGAGGCATCAATTTTCTTATAAAAATTCATTATTTGACCACTGACGATAAATTGATCGCCGGCGGTTATGGGAGCATAAGTCGCTATGTTTCCTAGGCTTATAAGTTTAAAGGTTCCTTTTGTAACTACAGGCTCTAACAAAGTGATCGAAGAGTCCGAGGAAAAAGCAAGACACTTATCCCCCCTGACATTTTTTAAAGCTAAAAAGATTTTTTGATGAATGGATAGACTTCCCGGTGTTTCAAGCGTACCTAAAACCTTTACGCTTAAGCCCTCTAAAATAGCTTCATCTTCAATATCAACTTTCCGACCCTCTTCTATGGTAATAGTGTCTTGGGTTGCAAGTAGGTGCAGTTTGTTGGCTTCTAAATCCGTGTCGATGTTTATTTTTGGGGCTTGAAGTTGATAGCTGCCTCCTATCTTAACTTCGCTTTCCTCAACATGAGGCTCTTTACTTACAATTTGAAGGCTGCCTGGACCCTTTATTTTGCTATCTTTAGAGTGAGTAAGCTTATCCGTTTCGATATAAGAGCTATTGGAGCAAATGTCAAAGGTTCCTCCTTTATTTTCAATGTCAGGAACTATAACTTCTAAATCTCCTTCAAACCCCCCCATAGTATTATCAAGAAAGGGGGCAATAACCGTGGTGGCTTTAGCTTTGCTTTCAGCTTCTTTATGATAGAGAACCCCTTCGGTTTGATAGCTTAAATGATTTTCAGAGTTCATTTTGGCTCGATATAAATCCTGAGTCCCTTTTGTGATAAACTGATGCTCGCCTTTTACGTTTGCTTCTATTTCTTTCGCTTGAAGGGTGTCCGCTTTTATTGAAAAATCTTTGGAAGCCACGTTTGAATAAGAAAGAGAGGCGTTCTTCTCTGTTTCGATATGTAAACTTTCTTCCAAATCAGCTTCAAGGCCCGGCATCCAAAGATGTTTTCCTTTAGCGCTAAAAGGGCCTTCTTTCACTTCTAATTCCGGGGCGATAAGTTCACCCCCTTCTAACCCAAATGAACCTTCTACTTTGGTGTTGAGAAGCTTAACTTCCTCTTCTCCTTTAACTTGAGTCTCCCCTCTTAACTCGCAAGACAAAAATTCGGCTTTAGCTTCCTCAAAAGACACTTTGCCTTCGATTTTACTCTCTGCCGCTTCTAAGTGGCCCCCCAAAACCTTAAGGTCATGAGATTGCAGAAGGCTCTCTGCCATCGTAAAATCTTTGGTTTCGATCTTTCCTTCTTCTACACAAACTTTACTTTGGTAAAGAGTTAAAGAGTCTATTGTTTCATCGAGGGTATAAGCTCTTGTGGTGTGAAAATCTTTATGAGCTTCTTTAGCTTTTTCAATGATAACCTCTGCTGTATCATGACCTCTTGTTAAGGTCATCTTTTCAGCCTCTCTTGAAAGGTGTTTCGCGTTGGTTTGAGTCCTTAAAGAATTCAAATGAAAAGCGTTTTCTGAAATCACATCGACTGTAAATTCCGAATCTTTTATTCCTAGATCTTGAGCTTTAATATCAAAACGTTCTCCTCTTACGGTAATTTCATCAAGAGAGGCCTTTTCAAAGTCGATTTTGGTGACTTTATCCAAGATGTGAACTTCTTTGAGCTCCGCATTTGTTCCAAGGATCTCTGTCAAGTCTTCAGATTCGAGGTTTGTTTTTGAAATTTTTGTGTTCTCGCCTTTTAAAGAAACCGCTTCTGATGATGTGAGTGTGGAGCGATCAATGCTCAACTTTTCAACAGACGTCACTGAAATGCCTTTTTCAGTTCTAGCCTCTGTCTTTTCAACATCGACCGCATTAGCATTAAGAGTCAATTTTGAGGTCAATTCAATTTGATTATTAGTTAACCTTACTGCCCTAGAAGAGGCTTCCAGGCCCTCCCCTTCAATCTTGTTTCCCTCCATTGATAGGGTTCCTAAGCTATCTAAAGAAAGATCGGAATCCCTAAACGTATTTCCTGTTAGGGTTTGACTCTCTTTAGTTTGAAAAAGATGGAAACCTGCAGCTTTATTTTGAGTAAAAGAAAGAGAATCTGAGGTCACCTCGCTTCTTTCAAGTTTTAGATCGCAATTATCAATTCTTGCATCTCCTTGAAGCACTTCTGCATGGCTTTTTGTCCCCTCAAAAGAGCTGTTTTTTTGAGTTAAATCCCTTCCGGCTTCTAGGCTTAGAGTCGAAAACTGTAAATCATCATTTTCTTGGCTAAGCGAGCTTGCTTTAAAAACCATTTCAGAAGAAGCGTAATGGCTGTCTCTGCTTTGTAATTTCTCTTCTGAAACGATTTGCATCGTCTCTGTTCGAGTAGAATACTCTTTAAATGAGGCTGAGGCTGCTGAAACTTCTAAAGATTTGGCCGATTCAGTCACTTTTTCAAGATAAAGCTTTTTTCCGGCTCTATTAACGCGATCGGCTTCAAGATTCCCTTCTTTTTCATCGAAATAGCCTTCTGAAAGGTGATTTATCTTTCCATGAATTGCTTTACTTTCCACATTTTCCAGTAATAAGAACTGTTTGCCTTGGAGCAAAATATTTTCATAAAGGCTTTCAAATTTAGAATCTTTAAGTGCCAAATGACGGGCATCAAAATCAATAGTCCTCTTATTTTTAAAAAGACTTCCCTCCGTATGTATGAATAGGGCTAAAACATAAATTTTTTGAGCTAAATCCATGGTCGCAAAGTCAAGATTTAGACTTCCGTTTAGAGCTTGTAAATAAACCTCCCCCTCCCCAACGCCAGACCATCGAGATTGCTTTGCATTTATCGGCCCGCTTTTACTTAAAAGATGCGCTTTCCCGCTAAGCGTCCATTTAGTATCAGGAAGATCTATTTGAGCTTCAGCTTCAAGCGAAACTGCGGAAGTAACAAATTCGGATTGACTGACATCTAGGTAGGAAGTTTGACTGACTAAAGAGATTTTTTTGTCTGCTTTAAAATTTCCTTTTACAAGACTTGCTTCCTCTAAAACACCCACCTCAAGTTCACTTTTAGAAAAAACTAAAAGGTGCAAGCTATACAGTTTTTGCGCTTTTATTCGAGAAAGTCCATAGCTTTTTAAATCGACTTCATAAAGGCGTTGAATAAAACTTTTAAGATAAAGACTCTCCCATCCTTCAAGATCACTTTTTTTGACTCTTAGCTCATGTTTAGCCTTTAGCTTAAACTCTTTTCCGGCAACAAAATTTGTCTTTTTTATTTTTAGATTAAGAGCTTTTTGAAGTAGATTTCCCTTTTTCGCTTCCGCTTTACTTTGGATATAGGCGCTATCTTTTGACACTTCAGTTGCAATGGATCCCGATAAGGATTTTTGCTCGACTTGAAAGAAATCAGCTTCTTCTAAACGCATCCTTTGCGAGCCTTTAGAATAGATTTTAACCTCTGTAAACTCAGCCAGGCCGCCTTTTAAGTAAAAGTCGTTTTCCTGAATAAAAACACGAACCTTTTGCCAAATATGCTCTTTCACCGATGTTTCAGACAAAGACTCAACAGAAAAAAAGCATTGCCAGATATGGGTTGTTTGGCTTTTTATTCTTAACGCATCGAAATTTTTAAACTGCGAGGCTTTTAAACCTACTGTGGAAGAGCTTTCGAAACTTAATAAATCAGATTTTCCTAAAAATTTGGAATTTTCAACTCTAATGTCGTCTTCTGTCTTTAGAGTAGCGCCGGAGAGGATCTTTGAATCAATGATCTCGATTTTGCCTTTTGAATCAATGTTTAAGCTATTTTTAAAAGCTTCTAACATAAGGTCATTAATTTTGATCATCCCTAAAGAAACGATCTTTAAACCTGAGGACACATGAGTCCCTGACAAATGAATGCCGGGGGTTTTGGCTTTAATTTTAACTTTACTCGCATGCCAAATTGAATTGGCATCTTTAATGGCCCATACATCCCTATCCCCTTCTTTAAGAGATGAAAGAACAATTTTCTTAGGAGTAATTAAAAGGGCTTTTTCTGTTGAAATGAAGCCATTTTTTGAAAGTAATTTAATTTCTTCTTCGGCAATAACAAGACCGCTAAGGGATAAGTCTTCTTGAGTGATGATTTCAACGGGACCTAAAGACGATCTTATCTCTTTCTCATTTTTAAAAGCGGGTAATTCAATGAAAACACCCTCTTTTCCAAAAAGCTTTCCTAAATTTTCGCCATAGGCAAGGATTTCTTCAGGACTTGGTTTTTGAATAACTAGTTTTTTAGAACTGGCTATTTCTCCGGTATTTCGTAAAGAAGAGGACTTGAGCTTTAAACTTCCTCTTGCAGTTTCTAAAAAGCCTTCATTTACTATCGCGTTGCTCTTTATTTTAAGACCTTTGAGCCCCACTAGATGAACGGAGGCCGGGTTTAAAAAGGTTTCTTCGATTTCTAAGATAACTTTTCCTTGAAAGGTGATGTCTTGGGTAATAGACCATTCGCTCAGCTTAAGATGCACTTTTTCAAGAAAAGTATAATGAAGCTCTAAGGGTTTCCAAGGCAAACCCCTTGAACTCTCTTCTAGATAAAAATCCTTTCTTGAAACGTCCGCTCGTTCCGTACTTTTAATCACTAATCCACCACCATCAAATAAAAAAAAACACCTGTTCCCAGGTGTTCTAACATTTCAACCCATTCAATACTAATTTGACATAAACCCACGGGGCTTATGGAGCTTTGGAGCGCCCGCCTGCTGAGACACGGTGGCAGCTTTTTGCTGTTCTACGGCCATTTCCAATTCTTTTTGTTTTATAGAGATAGTAGCCACTGATTCTTTTAAAAACCCCTGGCCTCTTATGGTTTCCTCAACTTCATAAGAAAGATGTTCTTGTTCTCCTTGCACTCTTGAAAGCGTGCATGTCGTAGTCGTTGTCGCATGCTCAAGTCCCCGAATGGCATGACTTGTTTGAGCCTGACTCTCATCTAGCAAGCTCATTTGCTCCCTTAAAAGGGCTAAGGCCTCGGCAGATTCTCTATTTTTTTGTTCTTCAATCGCAAGTCTTCTAAGAAGATCTGCCTGTAATCCAATAGATTGAGCCGTATTTCGCTCAGCAAGCCTAAGGCTTTCCTCTTGTCTTTCTGCCGTTTGCTTTTGCAAAAGAGCTTTTCTTCTTAGCTCCTCTATCTCCTTAGCTTGCTTTTCAATCACTTTTTCCTGCGTTTCAATTCTTTCCGCTTGAACCTCTCCTATCACTTTCTGCTCACCAGTTTGTTTCTTTAGGGAAGCTGTCGTTACTTGGAGAGGGTTCACTTTAGCTTCTAGCTGTTTCTGTGTGACAGGTTGATCGGCAGGTGATGGGACTGGTTTTGGCTTTGGTCTCTGTTCAGGGTGGGCTCGATAATACCGCTGATTGGTAAAGTTTATTTGCTGTTGAGCGATTTTATTCATTGGAGCGATCGATTGATTATAAGCTTTATTTCTTGCTGCCATTTGGCGTTCATAAGCTGCTTGCATAATTTTTCCTTTATTATTACTTTTATTATTTTTTTAATTTGATTTAATAAATTGCCAAAAAGGATAGCGAAGACCCTATTATTATAAAATAGGAATTTGGGAAGATCTAATAGACATGATTATTTTTAAAAATCAAGAGCCCAGTCAGGGATATCTTCAACGCCTGTCGCAGCCGTCTCATGCGCTTGAGCGACTCTATCGTAGACTTTGGCTAACTGTTTGAGGACAGTTTTAGAATTAGGGTTTAATTTTTCTGCTTCTTTTAAATCTTTTATGGCATCTTTTGCCGATTTCATCGTTAAAAACATTTCTGATCTTGCGACAAGCGCTTCTGCATAAACCTCATCACTTATTTGTTTTCTCGGGAATTTGGTTAAGAAAATTTCAACGGTTTGAAAAGGCTTTCCGGAAACAGAACGTTCCTTTCGATACTGTTTTACTTCCCTTTTAAAAAATTGATGGGCTTCTTCTTCTTTATTGGTCTTAGTATGACTTGTCGACCGAGCTTCCGCTCTATATTGGGAAGCCATCTCAGCATAAATACTTGCTAGAAGCCGGTGTGTTTTTTCATTCTTTTCAAGTTTAAACAGCTTTTGGGCAAGTTTAGCTGCTGATTTAGGGTTCTGATGAAGTAAGCAGTCGCAAGCCTTTATCTCTAGCGCCATCTTATAGGCAGCGCTCTTTTTTTCAGGACTTGCTTTTAAAAAAGTTGATAAGCTCCGTATATCGGGAAGCTCTTGTCTTTCTTCCTGGCTTAAAGCTTTTCGATAAAACTTTAAAAGACTTTTAAGTTCTTTATCTGCAGGCTCTTTATAAGTTACTGGTCCTGAGTAACTTGATGATGATGACTCTGTTACATTCATACCAGGCCTCCTACTTACTTTTCATCATTATAATAGATAACAAACTGAGTTTTCACATATAAAATAATTAATTTTTTGTAAATTTTATTAATAACAACAAAAGAAATTTAGCAAGTTATATAATTAATTTATCGAATTCCATAATCTCTCTAAAGGAGTTTTTATGATTGATGGTTCTGGCTCTGATCCTTTTAAAGGCTATCCCCCTCGTCATTCCTCAACTGAGGAAACCAAACAACCTGAAAAAGGTAAAAAAGGAAAATCCTCTAAGACGCATGGAGATCATTCAAAAGCTAAGGGTGTGGCAGAAGACGTTTTAAAACCCGATGAGACAGCCGGACACTCTGTTAAAGAAAAAAAACAGTTGGTCCATAAAAAACAACACTCCAAAGAAAAACATGCCTCTACCCGCACAGTTGCAGAGCGTTCTTTGACAAAAAAAGAGTCGAAAGAAGATCTTCAAAAATCCCAAATTATCCGACTAAAGGGACTTCATGAAGCCCATAATGAAGCCGATAGGCTTCCCTTATTAAAAAAACCCGCTAAGAAGAAAGAAGAAGTGCACTCAAAAATCCATTCCAAAAAACCTAAGGGTGCAGAAAAAGAAGAAGGTCTTGCTAAAGCTAAAAAATCTAAATCTAAAAAAACCTTAGAAGAGAGCAAACCCAAATCAGTTAAAAAATCTAAAAAATTAAAACAATCTTCTAAATTTGAAAAAGAAGAGCCTAGAGAAACAAGGTTCTCCAAATTGAGAGAATCGAAAGATGTTTATGCCGATAAATACGCTATGTACTCTGAGGAGGCAGAAAAAGAGCCGGAGAAAAATTATGAGTTTTTTCCGTTTGCCGCTGAAGAAAGCAAGGTTTCCTACCAATCTTTTGCCGAATTTATTAAGCAAGGTAAAGAAGATGAAAAAGAAGAAGGAGAGGGCTACTCGAACACACTTGCTGAATTTATGGCAACCGGTGGAACAGAGGAAAATTATACATCCCTTGCAAGTATAATGAGAGAGGGAGGAGAAGTTACTTTGGTTGACCTTTCGTCTGCTTCTGAAGTTCCAAGAAATTTTATGGAAATAACTGATAAAAGGGAAAAAGAAAGTCTACGCAAAAGTTTGCCAAAAATGGGAAGCGCGGAGCTCTCCAAAGCTGACAGTCTAAACTTAACCCCTATTGCTTATGTACGAAAGAAATTAGCTAAAGGCAAACTCGGCGATTTGAGCATGAGCGGCCAAAGAATTGTCATACGGGTTCCGGGCAAGGAAAATAAATATTATGTCGAAATTAAAGAAGAGGTAGGCAAAGGAACCTATAAAGAGGTCACTAAAGCTAAAAAAGTAAATATGGAAAAAGAAACTGTGAGAAGCGGCTACGTAATTGGAAAGCCTGTCACCGGAAAAGAAGCTCAGAGTAAAGAAGAGTTTGAACATGAAAAACTTGTATGCGATCACTTAAGAAAAGCAATAGACCCTTCGGTTTTAAAAAATAATGTTCTAGTTCCTGAGGCAACGATGATTGAGGGTGAGCGTGGCGCTAATGCAAGCAAGCTTGTTGGAAAAAGTTTAAATAAACTTATAAATACCCTGACTCTTAAAGAGAAGCTTGGATTTGCGGCCCGTTTTCCAAAAACACTTGAAATTTTTCATTCCGCAAACGTGACCCATAGAGATATTAAGCCGGATAATATCTTACTTTTAGTTAATAAAGATGGAAGCCCTCAGCTCGATGAAAATGGCTTTTTCAAATTTGTGATTGTGGATTTCGGAACCTGCTACCTAAGAGATACTCAAGACGGTGCAAATATAACGCTTTTTAAAGCCGGGTATATGGACCCAAGAACTCATACCATTGAAGGTACCATGGGCCTTAGAGCTGACAATATGCCTCTTGAAATGGATAACTATATGCTCGGATTAACTCTTTTAAATACCTTTTCCGGTCAAAGCATGGAAGAGTTTATATGGACTCAGAAAAAAGAAATGGGAGATTATAACCGAACCGACCCTATCGATTATCATAGAGTCCTTGGCAACTGGAAAAATAACCCCGATGGGTGGGGTATTTGGAAAACTCTTAAGAGAAAACTTGTGAAAGAATGCAAAGGCGATGAAGAGCTTGCAGAGAGAATAATTAGTGTCCTTAGAGCGTCTGTGGATCCTGATCCGGATTTAAGGCCCTCTCTTACTGAAATTTCTGAAGTCTTTGCAGAAATTCACGCAGAGTTATCTGCAAAAGAAAGTAGTTAAGCTTCTAAACGATTAGATTAGTCGTTGGCTATTCTCCAAAAGAATAAAACAATTAGAGGTGCGGGTTGCACCTCTAATTGTTTTTTTTAGTTAATTTACTTTCGAGATCACCATGTCCACAGACTCTCCATTAAGATCCCAGGTTATCCCCTTTAGATCCTGATCAAAAGTCACATCTCTTGCGAGGACTTCCCCTTTGATATAGTCCTTATGGAGCCCGAAACTTTGTTTAACCCTATCGCTTGCTTTCATTGAAAGATGAATGCGATCTGTGACGTTAAAATTCAGATCGCGTCTCATGGTATTGACTTTATTCACAATTTCACGAGCTAAAGCTTCCATTATGAGCTCTTCTGTCAGCTCGGTATCAAGGGCTAAAGTCATATCGCTTTCAGTTGTAGCTACAAGACCCTCTTTGACCTCTCTTCTGACTTCGATATCTTCTTTTGAAAACTCAATTTCTTCTCCATCGATGTTTAAGACAAAGAGCTTATCTTGGGAAAGAATATCCTCTAATTCTTTTGAACTAAAAGCTTCCATGGCAGCTTTTACTTTGTTCATTTTGTTTCCAAGCCTTTTTCCAAGGCGGGGAAAATTAGGTTTTGCAAAAAGCTTCACAAAAGCAGATTCATCTTTTGCAAATTCTACTTTTTTAACGTTGAGCTCTTCCTCAATAAGGTGCTTATTTTTTTCGAGCCGCTTTAATGTCTTTTGATCTTTGGAGATTAGAGTGGCCTTTAAAAGGGGCTGTCTCACTTTTAATTTAACCTCTTTTCTTAAGGCATGTCCTAAACTTACCGCTTTTTGGATAGCTGCCATGGCCTCCTCTAACTCTATATCTCTTGACTCCTCATGATAGCCAGGAAACTTGCATAAATGAACAGAATCCGGCATATCCTGGGTCTTCAGGTTTCTATAAATTGACTCTGAAAGAAAAGGAATAAAAGGCGCCGATAGCTTAGAGAGTTCTAAAAGAACTTGATAGAGCGTTGAGAAAGCAGATCTTCTATCTTCAGTATCTTCCTCTTCCCAGAATCTTCTTCTAGACCGTCTGATATACCAATTCGTTAAATCTTCAACAAATCCGACAAAGGGCTCAACGGCTCTACTTAAATCGTAGTCGTTCATGCCAAGCTCAACTTCATGGATGAGTTTATTAAGACGTGATACTATCCAACGATCTAACGAAGAGTCAGGTTTTTTGCTTAAGGCATCTTTTGAGGGCTTCCAGTTATAAATCTTCGCGTAAGTGACAAAGAAGCTGTAAGCATTCCAAAAAGGGATAAGAATCTGTCTTAAAACAAGCTCAACGCCGCTTTCTTTAAAGCAAAGATCATCCCCTTTCACAGCTTGGCTATGCATCATATAAAGACGAACTGCGTCAGCACCATATTTACGCACCACTTCCATGGGGTCAGGGTAATTTCTAAGACGCTTGCTCATCTTCGCGCCATCTTCTGCTAAAATAATGCCGTTGACGACCACATTTTTAAAAGCAGGCTTATCAAAAAGGGCTGCTGCCAATATTGTGAGGGTGTAAAACCAGCCTCTTGTTTGATCCAAGCCTTCAGCGATGAAATCGGCTGGAAATTGCCCTTCAAACTTATCTTTATTCTCAAAAGGATAGTGAATTTGAGCATACGGCATAGACCCGGATTCAAACCAGCAATCGAAAACTTCGGGGATGCGTTTAAAAATCTTTCCATTTTTCTTAAATGTAAGGCCGTCTATAAAATGACGATGGAGATCGTTAATTTTTTCACCGGTCAGCTCTTCTAATTCTTTGATGCTTCCGACCACTTCAATAGATCCGTCCTCGGCTCTCCAGATAGGTATAGGGGTTCCCCAATATCTATTTCGGCTTATTGACCAGTCTCTTGCCCCTTCAAGCCATTTTCCAAAACGGCCATGCTTGATGTGGGCGGGGGTCCAGTGGATTTGGTCATTTGCTTTGAGAAGCTTATCTTTTATTTTTTCAACGGCTACAAACCAGGTTGTGACGACTTTATAGATAAGAGGCGTGTCTGAGCGCCAGCAAAAGGGGTATCTGTGATGGATGGTGGCTTGATGAAAAAGCCTTCCATCAGCTTTTATTCTTTTGGCAATGTCTTTATCGGCGTCTTTGACAAAAAGTCCCTCGTATTCGGGCACTTCTTTTAAAAATTGCCCATTATTGTCCACGGGGCAGACAAGGCCGATCCCAGCTTTTTCGCAGGCATAAAAGTCAAGTTCGCCAAAAGCTGGAGCTGCATGAACTAGCCCTGTACCATCATCTAGGGTAACTTGAGGCTCCATGATTACTTTAAAGGATTCTTTCTCGTGATCCTTATAAAAATAGTTAAAGGGAGGGATATATTTCTTTCCCTCTAAGGCTTTTCCTTTAAACCGCTCCAGGATTTCATATTCTTCGGGGTCCTTAAAACAGAAAGAAAGACGAGACTCCCCTAGTATAAAAAACTTGCCGCTCTTCTTTTCTCTCACTTTAACGTAATCAATCTCAGGCCCGGCTAATATAGCCAGGTTGGAAATGAGCGTCCAGGGCGTTGTGGTCCATATTAGAAATGCGGTTTCAGGATCTTCTTTTAAGGGCATGGCGACGGTTAATGAGGGGTCATCCACATCTTTATAGTTTTCTCCGGCTTCAAAATTAGAAAGAGGGGTGCCGAGTTTTGCTGAAAAAGGCATGACTTTATAGCCTTCGTAGACAAGACCTAATTCATAAAGTCTTTTAAAGACCCAAAAGACAGTTTCCATAAAAGAAAGGTCCATGGTGCGGTAGGTTTGATTAAAATCAACCCATCTGCCCATCCTTGTCACTACGGATTTCCATTCGGCGGTGTAGCGAAGAACAATTTTGCGGCACTCTTCGTTGAATTTAGCGATCCCGAAGTCATCAATTGCCCGGGCGCCCGAGAGATTAAAGCTTTTCTCGATCTCATTTTCGATGGGGAGGCCGTGGCAGTCCCAGCCAAAGCGTCTTTCAACGCAAAAACCTTTCATGGTTTTGTATCTTGGGATGACATCTTTAATCGTCCCGGCAAGTAGGTGGCCATAGTGAGGAAGACCTGTTGCAAAAGGCGGCCCGTCATAAAAACTAAAGGGAGGGCTGTCGCGCCTGCTCTCAATTGAGCGCTCAAAAATTTGATTTTCTTCCCAAAATTTCAAAACAGCGAGTTCTCGGTCGGAAAAAGATTCGTTTTTTAATTCCTCAAACATGGAAATTCCCTTTTCTAGAAGCGGCTCTTGCTCTAAGGCAAGTTTATTTTTTAATAATTTAATTCTTTTGCATAAAGTATACTAAATGGTGCAGATACACACAATGTATACGTTACGTTTAACTCGTAGGTTATACAGAGTGCAGCGTTTTACTAAAATGCTGTAAATGTCATCATTTCATGCAAATACTTCAAATTATTCACCGGCTTAGATCTTATCCCCCTATAAGATCCCTATTGAGTAATAATTTTGTCTCTCTGTATAATTAAGGTATCAAAAAGTCCCGTTTTTGGGGGTGTACTGGTTTCGACTAGGAAATCAAGTATTGATTGCATGCAGAGGGAGTCGGTTGGCCTCTTTAAAAAACCGGCAAAGCAATAAATGCTAAAGAAGACAAAGTACTCTCAGTTAATTTTGCTGAGGCAGTAGCAGCATAAGCTTTAATTAGCTTCATCTGCTCCGGACGCTTAAAATTCACCAAGGGTTTTAGGCTGCGCCGTTATTTTACTTGGTATGACTTTAGGAGGCTTAAAGCTTTCAGCCGTCTTGGAGTCGAGATCTAATGAAAGCTGGCTCTTTCTTTTTGCCGCATCTTCATAGGGAAAGGGTTCTATTAAAAGATGCTAAGCATGTAGTGGTTAATATGTAGTTTGCTTAGGACGAGAGTTCGATTCTCTCCACCTCCATTAAAACAAGGGGCTTCAGTTTTATGACTGAAGCCTTTTGTTTTTAGTGACATATAGCACGAAATTCAAGTCGAAAAATCTAGCTGCGTAAAGCTCACTTACGCAAATTTTACGCACTAGACTGCATGAAAGTACAGTAAAACTCTCTTGGTTTTTGGGATTTTTATGCTATACTGTCGTGAAAAGAAAAAGAAATTAAGCCCAACCTATCTATGAAAAATACTTACCCAAAAAAGTTTGCACTGATTGGCCTTCCAGGAAGTTGAAAGTCTACATTTGCCTCCAAGCTTGGCAAAATCTTAGATATCCCAGTTCATCACCTGGACCGACATATGTTCGAGCCTGGGGGGAAGAAAAGGAGTAAGAATTCATAGAAACTCAAAAGGCTATGCTGGAGAAAAAGCCTGGATCGTAGAGGGATGTTCATTTTCGACTATTGAAATGAGATTTGCTAAAGCTGACGTTCTAATATATTTCCACTTTTCCCAATTTGTCTGTTTCTGGAGGTTTTTCAAAAGGTTGTTTAACTATAAAAGAATTTTGGAGGCTTACGGGCCATCAACTGGGAACTCTTGAAGTACACCTGGAACTTTGATAAAAAAAAAGAGACCGAATTGAAGAGCTCAGAGAAAAATATCCTCAGACTGATTTTCTTATTTTCAGAAATCAAAAAGATGCAGATCTTTTCTTAAAGCAGAGCACTAATTTTATAGAACGAGAGCATACGTTAGAGCTAATTAATGAATCAAATTCTCATATTTTCGATGAGTTAGCTCAGGATTACGAAGATGAATTTTCCCTCACTTCGGGAAAAAAGAAAAATCAAGATGGAAAATACTCGATAGACGTCGGTTGGCGTTTTCCAAATCTCGGCTACTATTGGAAAGAAGGCTCAAAGATAATTGGCTTTTCTATAAAAGGTCCATCTTGAAACAAGGGCGGAAAGAAACAAAATTATGAAAAAAGAAATTGCTGTAAGAGATTATCGTCCAGAGGATGTTCAGGCTTTGGCAAACATCTTTTTCAATACAATCCACAAGATTAACATTCAACACTACACAGAAGAGCAAGTAGATGTTTGGGCGCCTACCTCAAGTTTAGAAACGGAAGGATGGGCAAAAAAATTCCCTAGGACTAAGCCCATTGTCGCCACTTTCAGAGACGAGATCGTTGGATTTGCTGAATTCGAGCCAAACGGCCATATCGATTGCTTTTATTGTCATCACGAGTGGATTGGGAAAGGCGTTGGATCAGCTCTTATGAAAGAAATCCTTCAAAGAGCGAAAAACAGTCATATCCACCTCATTTTTGCTGAAGTTAGCATCAACGCAAAGCCATTTTTTGAAAAATGGGGATTCAGAATCGTAACTCAACAAACGATCGTTAGAAAGGACGTTGAGCTAACAAATTTCAAAATGGAACGAACAGTCTAACCTTTCTTTTTCTCTTATGTGACTTTTGTGACACCTCTGACTCATTGAGGAGAGGCGTCACATTCGGGGTTTATCGTCACAAATAGGAAGGCATGCATATTTGTCTTTACGATTATCTTACTTCTGCGGCTGGGATTGTTGGTTCCAAGGTCAACCTATTAGCAACATCCTTCATTTGCTTTTTTCCCATTTCATTGAAGTATTGGATAATTCTTTTTGGCAAAATTCTCATTAAATAGAGTTGAATCTTCATACGTATTGAAGACTGTGTGAAAGCTTGTTGATTATTTTCGGCAAGATCTTGCGAAGCTTCAACGAGATTTCTCATGGCTTTTTCATAACTTTCAAAAGCAAGGGCATAATCTCCATTCGACTCGTCAATTTCTCTTGCTAAAACATAAGCTCCAATCATAGCAAGGCTTGTTCCCATTGCTTGAACCGAATGAGCGGCATCTCCAATAAGCGCGACCCGTCCTTTAGACCAACAGGGCATTCTGACCTGGGCGATGGAATTGAAATAGCAATCGTTACTCTCTTTCATTAGAGAAACAAGGAGAGGAACTTCCCAACCTAAACCTTGAAACTCGTTTTCAAATATCGCTTTTAAATTATCAACAGAAAGCGCCACGTCCTCAGATTTAAACACAAGACATGCATAAGAATGATTTCCTACTGCATAAGCTGTAGCTAGTTTTCCACTATCAAAATAAACAATTTCGCAACGCTCGAGTTCAAAAATATTTGGGATGGGGAAGACGCAAAATTGAATACCATATCTCTTTAGAAATGTTGCATCTTCTCCAAAAGCCAATCGTCTCACATTCGAGTATTGTCCATCTGCCCCCACCACAATATCAAACTCTCTCGGTTCCATCTGTTCAAAATGAACCATCTTTCCATCTATATTTGTGATGGAATCACCGTAAATGATTTCAATCTCACCCACTTTTTTAGACAAGATTTGAGCAAGATCCCATCGATTAATTTCTATTTCTCCTTCTGAAGAGTGCCCTAAAATATCTCCATCAAAATCAAAGACCTTCTGACCAGAAGACACAAATTTAGAGCACACGAGATTCACGTTAGCTTCTAAGAGATCTTCATAAATCCCCATTCTTTTTGCCACCTCAAGAGCTGTGCCACGCACGTCAACTTTGTAACCACCCCCTCTCACATAAGGATATTTTTCGATAATAGTTGGAGAAAAACCTCGCTGTTTTAACCAGTAGGCCAGTGTAAAACCCGCAATTCCAGCACCCGATATAAGAATTTTTTTATCTTCATCATTACTGCCTTACCGTATATTTCTGTTTGTGCCTCTAAAGAGGCTAAGTTCATAATTGGAAATGCAGCCAAAACAAATGCGAAAAATTTCTTTATGAGCATACTTGCCTTTCCCATGAAAATAATCAATTAATCGTCAGTATCATAACACTTGACCGACCGTCGGTCAAGTGTTATGATACACTACAAAAGGATGAACCCATGACAAAGCCTATAAATCGAAAGAACGAGATTCTTAAAGTGGCTCGAAACCTATTCTTAACCAAGGATTATGATAAAGCAACCATGGGAGACATCATGGATGCCTTAGAAATTGCCAAAGGCACTATATATCATTATTTTAGGTCTAAGGAAGCCCTGTTTGAGGCAGTCATCGAAGATATAGTTGAAGAAAATATTAAGCACATGAGGACTTTGGTAAAGAATACCCCAAAGAATGCCTTAGAAAAAATCCAACTTCTGGTGAATGCGGGAAATATTTCCCAAGAGAACGAAAAGATACTAGAGCAGCTTCACAAACCTGCTAACGACGCTTTGCATAGCCGACTCCTTGCAGCTACTTTGATGAAACAGGCTCCTCTATATGCAGAAATAATCCAACAAGGTTGCGCTGAGGGAATTTTCAAAACAGAAGTTCCTCTCGAATGCGCAGAGTTTATCCTTTCAGCAATTCAATTTCTTACAGATATGGGAATTTATCCTTGGACAGAACAAGATTTGAAACGACGCATGCAAGCTTTTCCGATATTAATTGAACGGCTGTTACAAGCCCCGCCTGGATCTTTTCAATTTCTTGTTTGATTCTTTCGATAAATAATAGAGGTCTCTCTGTTTAGGACGATTTCCCTAAATATGAATAAGTACCGCTTCTATTTAAGGAGCAAACCCCTCTCTGTTTTTCTAAGGTGCTCGTTCCATCACCTGGGAGTCCTATTAACTTTCTGAGAGGCAGTCAATACACTTGGGATCTTGATTCTGCTCAAATCAAAAGTTCTGAGTGAGTCTCTCCACCTCCAAATCACTTCTTTTATACAACAAAAACTTTAGATGAGCTCTTCAGATTTCCGAGTTCGTTTTGCAGGTAAACCTGTCTGGTTTACCAAAAAGCGATCTCGTAAAGATAAGAGTTTCGCTAAAGTTTTTTGTCTATAAAAGAGGGATTTGGGGGTGGAAACCTCCAATTTTTTCCTTTGTACAATGATAATCTTTATAAGCTTTCCCGATTCACTTTGTTGGTAAACCTATCCGTTTACCAAAAGCGATCTCGTGAAGATGATCCGGCTTTTTCTTGCCTGTAACTCGAAACTTCTCTTTACGTAAATGGAGCAAAATGTCACCTAATACAATCGAAAAAATTCAAGCTACCTTCCTAAAAGAACGCACTGAGCTATTTAAAGGAGATTAAAGAAAAAAATCGTAACTTCCAGGTAAAAGTGGCTTTATCGGTAAATCATGAACTCGTCAATTTTAATGAAAATAAGCTCCAAAATCCATCTCAAGCATAAAGGTGAAGGAGGGGAAGCTGAAACGATTGAAAATCTAGTAAAGGACTCAAGTCTTCTTTTCCAAATAGAAGGGCTTCTCTTCGACAATATCAAATTCAGGGTTCAATTCGCAAAGGAGTATCCAGAATTTGCAATTAGCCAACAGGTTTTAAAGTGGTAGGATTTCTCAAATTCTACATGCAAAGGACTTTTGAATAGGTTTAGGAATGTACCAACGATTTCTTTATAAAAATAGTCGGCGAGGTCTTCTCTCATCCCTAAAATTCCACAATTTCAGATCCTGTTTCTTGAAATATCTTCTAAAGTCGAGAAATTTTATATATGTTGATGCACTTAAATTTCTGAATAAGAGAATGTTGAGCCATCCTAATGAAATCGACTTGATCTGCTTATCCGTGTTGCCCTTAGGTGCGCTTTTCCTAGCTTGTCTATAATTAGAACCCAAGGGAGTTTTCGAATTTTAATTCTTACTTTTTTCTCTTGGGTTGCTATCAGAATTTTTATAGAACGATTCTTTTAAGTGTTCCGGTTCATTAAGTTGAGCATAATCTATCAGCAGCTCTTCACCAGCTTTGATGTCTTTCACTGCAATCCAAAGTTCTTCTTTGATTTCTACTATATTAGGATCATTCGAATGATTTAAGAACCAATCCACTTCCATTCTATCGAATCTCTCAGGTCCTCTGACTCGATCTTCTGAAAAAAATTGACAGTATTTTCTTAATTCAACTGGAAGGCTATTTAATTCATACCATCTATAGTTGAGATCGGAAAAAACCCTTGTGCCTTTTGGAATATCATGAGTTGCAAAAACTCCAATGCCATGAATAGGTGATGGCTTTAAAACTGCTGAAAATTCAGACCATTCTTCTGCCGCACAATGACAAACGGTTATCGTAAAAAAAATCAAATGTATCAGGACATGCATTTTGAACTCCGTGTTTTTATATCGCATAGGACAATAGTAATCTTGCGAAGGCTTAAAAAGAAATTTTTTTTGGAGTCAAAAATTCTGAATGATCTCGCCACTATAAAAAAAGAGCCGCTATTATTTCTCTCTATATATTGAGAAGCGCATCCAACACGTAATTGAAGAATATTTCTTCTTCCACTTTTCTTGCTTCTTGATAATTTTCACCTTCATACGAACTTAGTTTTGGACTTTCTTTTTTCACCGTTTGCAAAATAGTAGCTGCATGTAGTCCGAAATCCTTGGCCACACGGAACAAAACCGCAGTCTCCATATCAAAACTGGCAGTTTTTGGATGCCTTTTAAGTTCTTGCAAGATAGCTTGTAAACGTTCAGCCCTCTCACTTGAAAATTTATCAGGAGAACGAAGGCCGTGATAGTTCTCAAGATGATGACAAATCCTCATCTCGTAATTAATCTTTTTTGATACAGCAGTTGAAATTAGGGAGCTAACAATTTCAGTGGATGCGTTGATGGATTGCCCCCACTCTTCCGTCGGCACTCCACTTTGCAGATTAAATCCATATAGATTATCCGCTTCATCTACAATTTTCACAAGGTAGGCATCTGATTCTGGAGGTAATTTAACATCATCTGAACCATAGCGAATAATGTACTTAGCTCCTGCTACAAAAAGTTCTGTAAAAAGAAGGCCTGAGCCGCTACCGACAGGAGCACATGCTATAAAAATCTTCTCATCTTTGTAATTGCCGATAACAACAAACGATCCCCAAGAACATTTGTGGATCTCAGAATCGTCTAGATTTTCGGAAAGTCTAAAAGCTCGTTCATAATTTGAACAAACGATTCCTTTTTCCGGGACGGGGTACTTAACAAATAGACAATCTTCTAAAGTAAGGAAGATTTGTTTACAGGTTGTTTCATTTGCCCCTAAGCGCATGGTTATCGGTAGGCCTAAAACTATGGCAAAAGTCAGAAAAAGAACTCTCATTAAGTAAACCTATGAAATTTATTCACGCGATCTTATAGAAAAAGCTACAACTTTTCAAACCAAACCTTTTACATGTATTTTCAAATTCACTCACTTCATCCAAGAGAGCCTCCTCTCTCGCCTCTATTGTCTTCCTATCGCGAAGCGATATGACCGCAGGTCTTGCCAAGAGAGCCTCCCTTTTTAGAAACTTTATATTTTTCAAGGAAATCACAATTGATATCGAAGTCGCCTATTCTAGAAGTCGGGAAAATGCAGTGATTCTTAATTTGGCCTTTTATAGCTGATCGAGTCATCTTTTTTAACCTGTTGCATAAAATCCAACATCTCTTCCCTGCTTGTGAAATCCATGACAACAGCATCTTCTCTATCGATGTTTTCAATACCTTGCAAGTGGTCATATTCGTGCTGAAAAACCTTAGCGGCAAAGCCTTCTAGAGTTTTCTCTACTCTTTCCCCCTCCACATTCAAATACTGAACTTTAATTGTTTCATAGCGAGGAATTTTTGCAAGCTTCCAACAATTATTACTCAACATGACTGAAAAACAACCCTCCCATCCTTCAATTTTAGCATCTCCCAAGGGAGTATAGGAGGGATTGATCACTCCTTCAAGGTTGCTTGGATCACGATCAAAACTAAATATAAATATAGATTTACTAAGGCCAATCTGAGGAGCCGCCAAGCCGGCAGCCGGCAAATAAGGCTTTAGAGCCAAAAATAACTGCTCTACAATTTCTCTAGCCAAAGGCAATTGATCGACTTGTAATTCCTCTGTTTTTTCTTTTAAGATATGCTGTAAAGGACTATCTATTGTGACAATCTTCACATGATCTGCAAAATTCCGGTTAAACAACGACATAAGCACTCCCAAAAAAGAAAATAGTTTCAAATTCATAAAGCAACCTCGATTATCATATTCACGTGATCCTCAATCACTTCAGCCAGGAAAAGCTTGCTCTTTCGCCTTTATCGTCTTCTGATCGCCAAGCAATATGACCGTCAGGTCTTACGAGCACAGCGCCTTTTTTAGAGATTTGATATTTTTCAAGGAAATCTCGATGGATATCGACATAGTTTCCATTCTCGCCAATTGTAATCACTTTACAAGGGAAAGATTGATACTCTTTTTGCCAAAAAACAGCTTCAGGATGGCATACTAATACAAATTCATTAAGGTATAAATCCAGGATGGATTTTTGTCTATTTTCAAGAGAAATCCAGCAATGAGGAGCCCGAGCCCCTATTTTAGTTGTTGGTTTAAAGGCCCCTTGCGTGTTTTGATAGTCATGGCCATACACAAATCCTAAATCTAAAAGAATATTATTAATATGGTTCGCTTGATCTTTTAAAGCTTCTTCAAAAGAGCCAAGATCCCCTTGAGCTAAAGCGGCAAAAATTCTTTCAAATCTTTTAGCGTTATTTCGACTCCAAAAAGTATTTGTCTTGGCAATTTGATGACGTTCCACAAAATAGGACTCTAAAAGTGAATCTTCTGCTCGCCCTTTAATAACCATAGCCAGCTTCCAAGCAAGGTTATGAGCATCCTGGATACCTGTATTCATGCCAAAGCCACCGGTTGGCGGAAGACGGTGAGCTGAATCCCCTGCAAAAAATACTCGTCCCACTCGGTATTGTTTTGCAATCAAAGCCGCCATGGTCCAAAAAGCCTTATTAATAAAACGGACCTCAACTTTAGGGTCATTAATCAGCTTTTTAACAAACTCTAGACAAAAGTCATCTGTAAAAGCTTCTTTAGTTAGATTTCGATTGGGGTCTAACCTTATTCCCACAAGCCATTTTTTTTGACAGTCTTTAGATAAAATGAAAGTCCCTCGAAGGTCTGGCCTTGTAAACATAAAACTTGCGCTTTTGCGATTCTTTACGTACTCATCTAAATTCATTTCGCAGTAGATATTACAAAATGAACCTAGATCCTCCTCCCCTTCCATTTCGACATTGAATATTTTTCTTAAAGGACTATTCGCGCCATCGGCAGCAATTAAATAATCAGCTGTTAATATCTCTTTCTTTTGAGTTTCTCGATCAAGAATTTCTATAGTGACTTTATCGCTGTCTTGCAACGCATGGATCATTTCTGTATTAAATCGCAAATCAATCAAAGGTTGATTCTTTGCTTTGTTAAATAATTCTTGCTCCAAGTGGTCTTGGGAGATAATAGCGTTTTGTGTGGGACTATATTGACTATAGTCCAAAGTCATTGGAACGCGAGTAATTTCCTTTCCTTGGAAATCTTCTATCCAAGTAAAGCGATAGGCTTCTCTTGGCATTTGATATTGTTTTAACTGCTCTTCTAACCCCATAGAGCGGAATAATTCCATGGATCTGCCATTCACACCACGAGCTTTCGGGTGATTGGTCGTCGTCTTATGTTTTTCAATTAAGAGGGATTTAATCCCTTGGTTTGCCAAGCAAAGGGCAAGAGATAAACCGACAGGGCCGCCGCCAATAATGATGACTTTATGCATAGGAGCCTCAAAACTTATTATTAAATCGCTTAGATAGAAAGGTTTCAAAGAACTTAAAACCAAAATAATAACAGATTTTAAGGCCTTAAGAAAAGAACCAATTATCTTCTCTTTTCGAAAAAAGGTCTCTTTTTGAAAGTTTCGGAGCCGACTTCGTCATAAATCGATCACTTTAAAATATTTACTTTACTTTAGAGCGATGACTTCTATCTTACGATGTTTTATGGAAATCACCCCGTTTTTGGGCGGGTTATTTAAAAGCATTTCGCTTGCGATATCGTCAATAAATTGCTCTTGATTTTCTGTCTCTAAGTGATCAATAAAATTAACAAGTGGCTTAATCCAAGCAATAAGCTCATCTTTATCTTTAAAAACTGTCCAGCTTTCACTCTCTTGGATGGATTGGATTTGAAGCCCTGCCAAAGAAAGCAGTTCTTTATACTCTGCAACTGTAAAATAGACTCTTTGTTTATTAAAAAACGGAAAAAACTTGGCCCATTTCTCTGACTGCGCTAATTTTTCTGAAAGGCTTGCTAAATTGTTCTCCGCTTTTCCCGGAATAACAAGCAACATCTTCCCATTTTCTTTTAAGGCTTCTTTCATGGAAAGCAAAGCTTGATTTTGATCTAAAACCCAATGAAGAGCTAAAAACGAGACTAACTTATCAAATTGGTTTTTAAAGGGAATATCGATAGCATCGCCTTGGGTAAAGGCTAGATTGGCCTCTTTAAATTGAGAAGAGGCTTTCTCTATCATTTGTTTAGAAATATCTAATCCTACCACCAATCCCCTTGGGACCTTGCTAGAGATTAGCGCTGTGATTTTTCCATCTCCGCATCCGACATCTAAAACCTGATCTTCCTCATCAAAATCAAACCGGTTTAAACTATCCAAAGCCCATTCCCACTGAAGAGCTGAGTTTTTAAGATAGTCCTCCGCAAGTTCGATACCTACGCCGCCCTGTAAAAAAGATGGAACCCATAAAGCAATAAACAATCCAAACAATAATCTAGACATTATTCCATCCTTTTTAATTTGAGCTAAACTTAAGTATTATTGTGGAGAAATTTATGGAATCACTTAGGCAAGAAGAAGACGATTAAAGAAAAGCTCCCCTATTGCTTCAAAAAGTGTTGACATAGGGCTGCTAAGCAAACCAATCTATTCCATCCCTTTATTATGTTAATTTAATTTTTGATCAATTTATTAAAGATTCGAATCAGAGATTCGATTTCATTTGATGTTAGGGAATGAAAAAATTGAGCGTCTTTTTCTTCAACGATCGGCAAGGCTTCTCTTATTTTTTCTTGGCCTTTTAAAGTTAATAAAGGGTTTTTGACTCTCGCATCGGATGATTTTTGCCTCTTGATAAGCCCTTTTTTCTCAAGCCCTTTTATAATTTGGGAAACGGTATTTGGGTCTAGACCTGCCATTTTGCCAACAAGGGCTTGCGTCACAAGCTCGCCTTTTCTTGTAAGCCATCCAAGGGTTGCTAAAATGACAAATTGAGGGTGGGTCAAATCCAAGGATTTTAGTTTAGCTTCTATTGACCCTCTCCAGGCAGTGCTTACATGCCACAAAAGAAACCCAAGACTTCTCCCAGGGGTGTCATGAACACTAATTTCTTTAAAATTTAAACTTTTTTTCATGGCTTTTCCATCTCCCGAATAATAACTTTAAAATCCAGTTGATTGATTTCAAAGCAGGTCTATTCTAAAGGAAAAGCTCCATTTATTTTTATCTTTTATGAAAATGAAATGACCGAATAGCGTTTTTATAGGAAGTCTTTGGCTTCTTAATCACAAACCCGCCTAAGTCATTTTCATAACTCTTCGAAGACAAGCCCAAAATATCGTAAAAGCATTATATTTCTTCTCGGAGTTTATAGACACGGATTCGATGACCATCAGGGTCTTGAATAACAAAAGTGCGTCCAAAATCCATATCACATGGTTTTTGAAGGACCGTGACCTCTTTTTTACCCCATTCTTCATAAAGGGCATCAACTTCTATAGCAGGAAAACCTATTTCTTGCGCTCCGGCACAAGCCTCGACTTTAGGCTCTGCTGTAAATTTAGACCATAAACCTAGCATGACTCCATTTTGCAAAGCAAAAAGAGAGAAGGTGGGTGACTCTTCAATCGGTGATAAATTGAAAAGGTTTTGATAAAAGGCACTGCTTTTAAGAGGATTTTCAACAAAAAGAAGGATAAATCCTAAACTTGGGTTAAACATAAAAGTCTCCAGGTGGAATATTTTCACTAAATTATACGTATACGTACTAATTTACTTCAACTTTATTCTAAAAAGGCCTTTGATCCGGTCTTTTCTTGAAAATAACTTATTTATCCTCTATCAAATACGTTTTACTAAAGTTAGAGGCTCTAATGAAAAGAACTATTTGTCTATTTGCGATTCTTTTGACGCATCATCTTTCAGGTTACTTTCACTTTGGGGCAGGATTCAGTTGGAATACGATTGATGAGATCTATGATTCCACCCTCATCACTGATGCAGATAGAAGCGGGCAAGATAAATATGAGGCTAGCAGAAATCGACTCGCTCCCTTTCTTGAGATAAGCTATCAAATGCCTGTTTGTAAAGACTGGCTTTTTGGGGTTTTGGCAGATTGGAAGTACCTTAATTATGAAACCCTAAATGTCAATAGCAGCCGCGGACAAATTCTGCCCAATGCTACATTTTCCAGCATTAACATATTTGGAGATAACGTACTTCGTGATTTCACCTCCAAAACATCACTCATAAATGAATTTAAGTTTCTTGGCTACTTAGGGAAGCAGTTGATAAAAGGATACGCCTATATTGGCATAGGTCCCGTTTTATATAACGCAACCAATCGCATCTATGTTTCTTCGGTTCATATTCCAAATGGAGTGGGCGATCATCTTATATCTACTTCAGCTACAAGCAATAAAACCATTTGGGGCGGCGCTCTTCGATTAGGTTATCAACTCTGTTTTAACCCCAATTTTTTTGTAAATTTGGGTTATGGCTACTCAGAAACCGGTAGAAATCGCTTTAACAATACTGTAAATGCCGCTATTTTAAATGGCGCCGATGAACCTGGTCCCACTACTTTATTTTTAAAGCGTAAAATAAAGGTTCGGGCTCAAGAACTTTTATTTTCTGTAAATCTATTGTTTTAATTATGAGAATCTCGCCCCTATCAGATCATATGCACTTCTTTAACGAAGTTGTAGATATGAAGTTTCAAGCCTTTTCCTATTTAACAGGAGAAGAAACGATTGAAGATTATCGTAATCGTCAAAAAGATTACGTTACGGACAACCTTTTGCCAAGGGCTTATATAGTTCTTAATGATAGTCAGGAGCTAATCGGCACCTTTGCTTTAAAGAAAAAAGATTTTAAGCATCGGCTTGATCTCACTCCCTGGCTTGGCAGCGTCGTGGTTTCAATCAAACATAGGCGTCAAGGAGTCGGGCGCTTTATTGTTTCAGAAGCAGAACGTTTAGCAAGAAACATGGGCTATAAAGAACTTTATCTCTTTACCCCCGATCAAGAAGCTTGGTATTCAAAACAAGGTTGGAACCTTTTAGAACGCTCTAAACCTAATAAATTTGTCTTTAGCGTAATGTCCAAGAAAATTACTCTTCCTTAAGGCAATCATTATGGAATTTCAGCAAAATTTTGGGCTTTCTCTGAATCAAACATTAAAACTGCTTTAAAAAATTCTTAATAGTTTTTATTTGCTTAAGAAAGCGAAAATCGGGTATTCCTTTTGAGATTTTTCTAAGAACGAGAGGATGTTTATGGATAGACCGAAAACCGGTGATATTTGTTGGAATGAACTCTGCACCCCAAATGCAAAAGCTGCAAAAGACTTTTATGGAAAAGTATTTGGCTGGAAATTCGAAGATCACGATTCAGGCGACACTACCTATAGCATGATCAAATCCAATGGAAAAGAATTCGGCGGGATTTGGAGCATTCCTAAAAACATGGAAAACCAAATTCCTCCTCACTGGATGGCTTATATATTAGTAGAAAATTTAGAAGAGGCTCTAAGCAAAGCTGAAACTAATGGAGCCACTACCATGAAGCCTCCAACAACTGTCGGAGATATGGGAAGATTTGCCATTATTGTGGATCCAACCGGGGCCCATATAGCCTTATGGCAACCTTTTATACAAAAATAAAGGACTCACTATGCTAAGAAAAGCCATAGCCATCTGGGAAGGTAATTTAAAAGAAGGACAAGGAAACCTGTCTACTGAAAGCGGAGTTTTAAGTCATACTCCCTATTCCTTTAAAACAAGATTTGAAAGCGGTAATGGTACAAATCCGGAAGAGCTTTTAGCGGCCGCGCACGCTGGCTGTTTTGCTATGGCGCTCTCTAATGAACTCTCAAAAGTTGGCATCACACCAAAAAAACTTCAGGTAAGTTGCGGTATTTCTCTTGAAAGTGGTAAAGATGGCTTCTCGATCTCAAAAAGTCATCTAGACCTTGTTGCAACAATACCCGGAGTAGATAAGGCAAAATTTGATTCAGCTGTAAAAGCGGCAAAGGAAGGATGCCCTGTATCCAAACTTTTCAAAGCTGAAATCACTCTTTCCTCTCAGCTTGAGTGAGGTTAACTTATGTCAATACCCCCATGGCTAGTTTTATTTCTAGCCATCTCATTTTCTGCACAAGCCGTTTTTTCAGCCGAAGACAATTTAAGCCGCTATTATGAAATTGCAGAACAAACTTGCTTTGACATAGGTGATATCCGAAGGGAAATGGATCGCGTTAACCGTGAGATTCTAAAACTTATGACAGAAAGAACGGCTTATGTAAAAAGAGCCGGCGATTTAAAGTCTCAAACAACAAAAATTGCAGATGATCGTGGAAGAGTCAAAGATCAGGAAAGGAAGATTATCGATTTATCTTTGGAGCTTGAGCTGCCCTTAGAGATAAGCTTGCCTACTTTTCGAGAGCTTATGGAAACTTCCATCAAGTTTCAACAAAGACACATCGACGAGCTTCTTTCACAATAGAATTATGCCCTCACAATTTGACGAGAGTGTTTAAATCCCAAACATATTCGGAATGCTTGGAAAAGCCGATGATTTGGGAATTCAATTTTTTTAAAGATAAGATACAGTCATTAAAAACAGTCTTCTTGGAAACTCTTTTTCGGGTTAACAAATTATAAACGGTGAGGTTGCAGCTTTTAATCTCCCCTTTATGAAAGTTCTCTTTTTGAACTAAACTGACAAGCACGTATTGACGAACCTTAGTTAAGCAACTAACAAAACCGGGAATTTGAATTATTCCCATATTTTTTAAATAATTCTTTATTTTAAAGATTTTGATTTCTGAGTTAAAGAAAGGGGCTATTGTATTTTTATCCGGAAAAAAAATTTCCTTATTAACTACATGGGAGATAATAAGAACGCTGCCAAAAATTTCGGCAGACACAGGAAAATGTTTAGAGAAATAGTTCAAATCTAACTTAATCTCATGAATTACTTTTGAAGATTTTTTTAAATCCCATAAACTTAAAAATTCCTCATCAAAGGAAACGATTTTCGTACGATATGAAAACAGTTGCCATATAGGGGCTATTCGCTTAGTTGCGACGCTAGCAATCACCTTATTTAATTTTAAATCGACACTATAAATCAGTCCATTATTGGTCCCGGCAATCAAGTACTTTTGATTATAGGCAAGACTGCATATACCCTTTAGATCTTTAATTCTATCAATCGGTTTTAATCGTTTCGAGCTAAAAAGATAAACTCGTCCATAAGACTCGGAAGCTGCTATAAATTTTCCGCATTTAACAACCGTCTGAATATTTGTAGCATCTTCAGAAGCGCTTTCTTGAGATATTTTTGTAGAAGGAGCCGCGAACTTTACATTATTTTTATTTTGAAGAAAGATTCTTTGTTGAGGGCTATCTTTTAAAACTACCACACCAATAAGTTTTTTCTTATTTGTGATTGAAATACGACTTGGTTCTATAAACTTGAATGGTAACTCTTTTTTTATAGGATCAATAGTAAAAGCTGCTCTAATTCTTAACCGCAAAAAATAATTCTCTTTAGAAAATTGATGGTTTTTAGAGAGTTTTAGGGAGGGAAAATCTCTTTTGGATCTTTCCTGCCAAAGAGCGGAACTTAACCATGACCAGGATCTTGAAACGGAGCTTGCGGCAAGAAGCTCCAGGGACCCTAACCTATAAAAAATTTGGAGAAGCAATTCAATTGGAAGGGCCATTAAAGGATCGCAAGTTTGGGAAACCACCAAGGTATTTGCAGATGAGAATTCCTTTTGCTTTACTAAAGATGCCATACAAATTTAACATTTCTTGAAAAACCAACCAATCGACTTCCCATTCTGTTCAGGGCAATCAAACATCGGTCTAATTTTTTTTTATAAATAAACTTTTTATTTCTAAGATTAACAATTGAGATTAAACAGCCTTTGTCGTCCCAAAGCGAGTGATAATTTTGCTTTTTAAGAATGCTCACTACCAAAAAATTATTAATTAACTCCAAACAGGTGACAAAACCCGAAAAAGAAAATTCTTTTTTTATGGAAAAATTTTCCAGAGAATATATAACCACCCTGGATTCATACTTAAACTTATGCCTCTCCTCTTCAGATGACAAGACAAAAGCTTTTGAAATAACAGCTGTTATGATCACATTCCCGACAATTTTACAAATAGATGAAAAATGTTTGTAGCAAGAGGGATTGCCTTTTATGGTTCTTAAAAGAGTGAGGTTAACATCCCAAACTTTAATCCACTGCTCAGAATCTACGGTAATAATTTTATCCTCATAGAGAAATAGGTGCGTAAGTTTGACTTTTTCTTCCGTTACAAGACACTCTCTTTCTATTTTTAATTCTTTATAATCAATAATAAAGACAGACCCTCTACTTGTGCCTGCATAGATTTTTTCTTTTGCACAGTCCAAACAAATTATCTTATCTTTCAAGCCTTCTATCTCTTTAACAAAGTAGAGGTTATTCTTTAGATAAAGATAGATTTTAGAGTAAGCGCCCACCATGATCATATCTTTATAGACATTCAAAGATTCAATATCGGTCGGGTCATAATTTTGAATGTTGTCTTTTAGAAAAATTAGCGTTGAAACTTTAGGAATTTTATAAAAGGGTTTTTCCAAATCAAATTCATCTCCATAGACGAATTGATCCTGTCGATCTTGCCCAACCCTTACGACCCCTAATATTTTCCCAAGAGGGGTGACAAAAGGTCCCTTTCTTTGCATTTTAAAAACAAACGGAAGTTCTGTCTTTTCCGGTGGGCACGAAAGAGCTTTTTTTGGATTTAAGCAAAAAAATTTTTTCTTCGAAGGTTCATATCCAACGCTTTTGGATAGAGTTAGCGGAAATTCTTTTTGACTAAGAATCCTCCAAAGAAGACTGCCCGAGCTTAAAACTTTCCACGAATGAGAAACTAAACCGGTACTTAATAAATCTTTAAGGCTTAGCTTAAGAAAAATTTGGAGCTGCAGTTCAAGGGGAATGGCTGAGATAAAGTCTTCACTTAAATTCTGGTCGTTATTTTCTCTTTGCAGAAGGCTTATCGAATCAACTTTTTCCATTGAAAGTATCAGTTTTTTATAAATCCCATGTGTAACTCAAACTATTTGTCAGACCAATTAACTGCGACCCTACTTTTTTTAAGGCAATCAATGTGTTTTTTAAGGAAATTTTAAAAGCTATTTTTTCATTTTTTAAATCAAAGATAATGAGTTTACCCCCTACATTTTCCCAGGAATCATAGTAATTTGCCTGCTTTACCATAAAAAAAACTAAATTATTATTAATAAATTCATAACAAGTAATAAAACCTAAAATTTTGAATTCTTTCAAAATTTTTTTACTTTCTAGGGATCTAATTAAAATAAGGGATTTATAACTAAAGTTAATCGCGTCAGGTTTTCTATAAGAGCTTATAATTGAGCTTGAAAAGAGCTTTTTATCAGAAATTGATAAAAGCTCAGGATAGCGAAGCGGACCTTTTTCTTTGAAACAACAGTCAGCTGTTTCAAGAAGGTTAAAAGATTTAGGATCCCAGACTTTTATCACTCGATTAAAATCATAGGTAATTACTTTATTTCCGTAGGCAAATACATGCGTAATAGACACTCTTGAGGCCTGTTGCTTTTTTATCACCTTTTTTAAATCGGTATCGATAAAAAAAATTTTTCCAGAATCATTCCCGGCAATAAGGTACTTCTCAGAGGATGCCAAGCAGGTCACTCTAGTTCCAAAATCATTTATTTTCGTATAAAACGCAAATGTCTCCTTATCAAAAATATGAATTGAAGAGTGCGTCGAAGCTATAATAAAATTTTTATGATAAATCAGGCTTTCTATATCGGTTGGGTTGTAGCAAAAAAAAGGGGGGTCATTGACAGAAAAAATGATATTCGTAGGTTCCTCTAATTTAAAAAAATTAGGGTTTGCAAGCTCTTTTACGCTTTCATAGAGAACTCTGTCTTGAAAATCGATTGGAAACTGAGCCACCCCAAGAACCTTGCCTTCTTCACTAATAGATACGGGGTATTTATTCTTAAAAATAAAGGGAAGCGTTTGAATGACAGGTTCATGTTTTAAAGATAATAGAGCGTAAAAATTTAAATGGATCTCTTTTGAAAATAAATGATCTCGTCTGACAATCTCAAATGCCCTTGGAAATTCATTTTTACATTTGATTCTCCAAATCATTGCATCCTGTGTTATATCCCTCCAGGTTTTTGAAACTAAAGAGCCGGTAATTATTGATTTTACATCCATCATTATGAAAAGATGAAGTGCAATTTCAAAAGGAAGCAACGATACTATGTCCTTGTTTTCATAAGGGACATCTTCTTGATTTGAAATCCTATTATTTGACGCTTCTTCAACACTCATAAAACGTTTATTTGGTTGCAATAGCTACCATACGCCTCGATTGAGGGGTCAACCGCTGATCGTTAAAATCATCATAAAAGAAAATTTCTTTAAATCCGGCTTTTTCTAGCAAATCCCTAACTTCTGAAGGATTATAAAAACGAACGCAATAATTTGAGACTTTTGTAATTTGATCTTTAAGCTCTAGAGCCCTCTTTTTTGCTAAATTTAAGAAGACAGTCGAGCTATCGATTCCGGTAACCCTATGTCCCATTTGGCTTAAACGATTAGCATGCCTGCCATGGCCGCAAGCTAAATCCAATATTTGCTTAGGTTCATTTAAGTTCGTTTTTTGAGCTAAAAATTGAATTTCTCTTTGCAACCTCTCTTCAGTTAATAAAGGCTCATAAAAATAAAGATAATCCTCATCAAAGATCTCTTTGAAATCAAAATGGGCCATCTTTCCCTACAATTTGAGGTTTTTAAGAAATTAGAAAAATCTAATTTTGGATTAGTTTCTTATACTTCTAATTCTTCGACTAATATTCCAAAGAAGCAAGATGATAATCAATAAAGAAAAAAGTAAAAATCCGATGATTCCTGAAGCTATAAATATAATCGCAGAAAAAGGGTTGGGTGAATCTTTACCAAAATCGGAAACGGTTCCGGTTAGTCCCTGAATCAATTTTATATTAGCTTCAATCGCTTTATTGCTCTCTTCAACCAACACCTTATTTTCCTTTAAAGCCCGGGATGTCGCATGAATAAGTTCTGTATTTTCGATAATCGCTTCATTTGCATTAAAAAGACTTTGATTATTGGCATGAATGGCTTGATTACTTTCCTCAACAAGTCTTTTATTCATCTGCAAAGATTCAGAAGTATTATTAAGAAGCTCTGTATTTTTAATAATCCCTTGGTTTGAATGAAGAAGGATATGATAGTTCTCAAGGATAGCTTGTGAGCTTTCTTCGACCACATTTCGGTTGTTTTCAATTGCCATGGCGCTTGAATTCACCGCATCTTGGTTAATATAGATGGACTCCGTGTTTTCCAAAATGGCTGCTCTATTGCTTTTAATAGCCTCTGTTGTACTCCGCATTTCCTTAACGATTCCGCAAGAAACAAGACTCGCACAAAAAAATAATAGAGGGATTCGCATAACAGCCTTTCATTTGGGACTATTTTGGAAAAGATTTAACAAATTAAAAATTTATTTACTACAATGATAAGGAAATTGAAGAAAGAGAACTTAACGTGATTCAAGTTAAGTTCTCTAGAAAAATTAGAAGCTGAAATTAAGGATGGGAAGGGCTTTAACAATTTGACGGTTGGTTTGAATATTGAGCAATCCAATTTGCACACCCTTTAAAGAATCGGTGTAGTTCACAAGTCCGAATTGCAAGCCTGTGACATCATGGGAAACATTTATTAAGCCAAGTTGAACCCCGGTCATTGCTCCGGCATAATTAAATGCCCCCGCTCCAAAACCGCAAAAAGCTTGATCCGTCACATTAATAAAACCGTCTTGAATCCCGACAAAATTACCCGCAACACGGTTGACAAGCGATCTTTGAAAACCTTTAAAATCACCTCTAACTACATTGAAAACACCCATTTGAACGCCTGAAAAATCACCGGTCACGTAGTTCACAAGGCCGCCTTCATAGCCTTTTACATCGCCATAGGTGACGTTTACTAAACCAAGATCAAGGCCGGTTACGCCTCTATTTTGTCCGTAAATTAAATTGAATCGCAACCCTTCAACAGTAAATTCCTTTGGAGAAGTTTGGACAGGAGTAAATAAAGAGAGTTGGAAAGGAGTGGAGGGAGTAAAAGCCGGAATTTCTTCAAAAGGGCAACACTCTTCTTGAAAACATTCATTCATTTCATATTCATTAGCAGCAGCAAAATTGGTTGCACAAAAAAGGACAGTCGCAAGTAATGTATTAATATGTTTCATTATTCACCTAAGTTTAGTTTTAGGATGAATATTGTTTCTTAACTAGATACAAAATGTCAATCTCAAATATTTTTTAAAATATCAAAAAAACTATAAAGTTATTTTATAATATGAAAAATAAAATTTACAATTATCCCATCCTCATTAAGGAAACCTATCTCGACCTTTACGGCCATGTGAATAATGCCACCTATTTAACTCTTTTTGAGGAAGCGAGATGGGACTTTATCAATCGAAATGGTTATGGGTTTAATGAAATTAAAAAAACCGGGCTCGGACCTATTATTTTAGAGATTTCCATTCGCTATCTAAAAGAACTCAGATTAAGAGAGGAAATTATCATTCAGACGACTACCCTATCTTATGATAAAAAAATTGGTAAACTTGAGCAAAAAATGATTCGAGGAAAAGAAGAATGCTGCATTGCAAGCTTTACTATCGGGCTTTTTAATTTGAAAGAGCGGAAGCTTGTCTTACCAACAAAAGAATGGCTTAATGCCATCGGAATAGAGCCTTAAGATTTTTCTAAATATTTTTCTAAATGGGCTTGTAAAACTTTTTGCGTGGTTTCGCTGACATGATGTTCCATTCCCTCCACATCTATTCTTGCGATTTCTTCAGGCACGCCTAAAGTCGTTAAATATTTAAAAAGAAAAAGGTGTCTCTTTCTTATGGAAGATGCTAAAGCTTCTCCTTCTTTTGTGAGTGTGATGCTACTACTCTCTTCAGAATTCAAAAGACCTTTTTTCTCAAGTCTTTTAAGGGTTCTTATAACAGTGACGTGAGAGACACCCATTTGCGAGGCAATATCGCAAACTCTTGCCTTATCGTTAACAGCGAGTAAATCTGAAATAATTTCCACATAGTCCTCAGCTATCTCAAAATCGTGATGGGCTCTTGTAGCAATAAAGGGTTCCGCCCGATCATACTTCTTCTTCATAAAATTTATCTTTTTTTTCAGTCTTGATCACTTTAATGTTACAATCTCTTCTAAATTTGGTGAAATAACATTTATTGTTGGACGATTCCTCTTCCCACATTATTTCAAGATGTTTTTTTACATTTTTATCGGTAATTTTGATGTTTTTTGTTTCGTCTTCATAATTGCTTCTTAGATTGGCAAAATCCGCTTCATAAATAATGGACCAAAGATTTAGTAGAATGGCGAAAGCAATAAGTTCAAGAGCGTTAAAAGGCCACTCCCCAAAATGGCCGACATCCGTTAGAGATTCTCTATGATAGAAAAGCTCGGTGCCAAGGCCAATTTCCCCAACATAGGAGCAAAGTGCCGATATTAATAAAAAAATAGGGACAGCAACGCCAATAACTAAGGACGTAGCCACTCTCCATCCGCCGCCTGATTGATAAAGAGCTTTTTCACCTTGATAGAAACGTGAAAAATATCTTTTTACACTGGTTTCTCTCTCTTCTCTTTTTTTTATTCTTATAAATACTTCTTCAAGTTTTCTATCGAAATAAAGACCACCCTTCTTTTTAGCTTTCATCTCCTTTGTTAAGTTAAGAACGACCAAACGGCGAGACGCTAAGCTTTTTGAAAAGAGACAAATGCCGCTATACTTTTTTAAATAATCATGGATGGCTAAATAAAGTTTCTCGATAAATTTTGGATTGTTCCTGATTTTTTCCTCATTTTCTTTAATCCATTTTCTTGAAAGAGCCTCTATTCTTAAGTACTCCCCTTCATGCATTAACTGTTTGAAGAATTGATCAAGAGCCATTAAGGAAAGTAAGTTTAATGCGCTCCATCCTCCAATATCTCCAAAAGGACGCAAACGAACCACCGGTGTTTCATCCTCAGCTATTTCTTTAAAAGATCGAATCACCCCTTCTCCGCAAAAAACGGCTACACCCCCTGCATAAACCGTTCCAAAAAAGGAAGCGATGGCCATGGCTAAAGAAAATAAGGGTCGTTCTTTCCCTAAAGCTGCCATAGAAAGGCAAAACCGAGAGGGAAAGTAACGGGCTTTTGTTTCAGAATGAATAGTATCGATAAAGTTTGTGATCATGGTTTCACCGTTTGTAGCTTATGCTACAAAACTTGTAGCTCATGCTACAAATTAAAAACAAGAAAATCCTTACTACTTGATATGAAACTCCATTTTTAGAAGTCCTTAGGAGGTTAATTTTTCTTTAAATTTGAGGTATTTGGCTTGCAAACTCTCGTTTGGTGTTTGAGTAAAAAAAGCTAAAAAATCAAAGTTTGCTTGAGACAAAAGATGAAATAGTGAGGTCTCACTCTCTTCAAAAAAAACTTCTTCGATTTTTTCAAATAAGTGGGAAACAAAATAATTCACAGATCTCTTTTTTTCAGCCTTGGGGTATTCGTGAAGGTCCATTAGGATGGATAGAATAAATTTGGCATGATAAGGCTTATATTCCCGCCATTCTCGCCAGCCGAACTGAAATTTTTTTGTTTTCTTCGAATCTTCCGGGTTAAGCTTTTCTTTAGCAAAAAGAACCTTGAGGCGATGCCCTTCTTGTTTATAAAGCTCCTGCAAAGTCATTTTTTCAATCAGCTCTTTACAGCGGTATCTTTGGCAAAACTCTTCTAATGAATCGATAGAACCCGGGTCTTCTTTAATTGCCTCATAGGCTAAAATAAGTAGCGATGGGTCTAATTTTTTGAATGGGATGAGATCAATCAATTGTTCTTGTTTTATCCAAGCTTTTAATAAAGTTTTTTTATTCTCTTCTTGAGTTAAACTTTTCCAAAAATCAACGCTTGTAATTAGCTTCTCAGCCTTTGGCAAATCGTTTTTAATCAGATAAAGGACTTCTTGCACTCGCTTAAATTCATTTGAATTTTGCGAGGTTAAATTGTGAAATATAAAAGCGGTAATAGAAGCTCCTATCGAAAAAGAGCTTGCCATAACTAAAACTTGCACCGAGAAACAAATTCCGGAAACAAACGTTATTAAATTTATGCCAAAAAAGATAGCTATCGCAAGCTGATACACTTTAGACAAAGCGGGTGCTTGTAGGCCTTGCGACTCTTTAGGTAAAATAGAATTAGCTACAGCGAGATGGCTAGGAAAGGAAGGAGAAGAGAGTTGCATTGATTAAACCTTATCAAATTATGATAAAGTTTAAAAATACACTCTCTATCTTGTCAAAGAAAGCTTATTTTATGAATTTGCCCTTGCACTTTCTTTTAGAAATTCATTGTACGTTTGTTTCCCTTCGTCCTTTTGATTCCGACAGTCTTCTTTAGCCTATTTGAACGCTGCCGCATACAAAAGTCTAATTAGATTGGCTTTCTTCTTAGGAAGAGCCATCTACAAGACCTTCTTTAGAGAGGGATGAAACTTACATAAAACATTAAACCTTATTAGATTAAGGAAATATTTTATGCTTATTTTCATTCTTGTTAAACTTTAGTCTTTAGATTAGAAACTACTGACCTCTTTGAGAGTTCATTCTTAAATAATAAGCTCCATATTTCAAGGCTAAAGAACGGTTATTTGTCTGCTTTACAAATTCAGCAAAATCAAACTTGGTTATATACAAGAGATTGAACAAACTAATTTCCTTGTCCTCTATCAAATTGATGTGGCCTATTTTTTTAAATAAGTTCGAGACAAAATGATTAACGGATTCTCTCTTGCTTTCGTCAGCAAAATTTTTTGAATCCAGTAAGATGCAAAGTATGAATTTAGCATGGAAATCCTTAAATTCTTGCCATCGCTCCCAATCAAGTTTGGTGTCCTGGTCCTTTGCAAAAAGCGCTTTAACGTTTAACCCTTCCTGAACATAAAGCTCCTGCAAGGTCATTTTTTCAATCAGCTCTAGGCATCGATACCGTTGGCAAAAAGCTTTCAAATCTCCAAGATCCGGGCTTTCTTTAATAACTTCATAAGCTAAAACAAGAATCGAGGGGTTTAATTTCTCAAAAGGGATTTCTTCCAGCGATTTCCCTTGGCCAAGCCATGCTCTGATGACAGCTTTTTTATCTTCGTCCTTACTTAAACCATTCCAAAAAGAAATACTTTTAATAGAGGATTGAGCCCCGGTGGTATTACTATTAATCTGGTCTAAGAACTCTTCTGCTTTATTCACATTTTTTGGAGTCTGGGAAGAGGAAGACAAAGAGAAATTAAAAACTAAGGCTGCGGCAGAAATTGCGCTTGAAAATGAGCCTATAATTATTAAAGCTTGTAGGGATAAATAAACTCCGGCTGCTAAAAGAGCTGTGCTTAAGACTACAAAAATAGCTAAAGCCAATTTATTAACTCTTGCGGGAGGAGTATTTGGAAAGGAAGCAGCTCCCTTTGGTAAAGAAGAATTATCGACAGGAGCTTGTAGGTTTGAAAGAGGGGCTTGAACTTGCATAAAACATTAAACCTTATAAAATTAAGGCAATACTTTAAGTTTATCTCTTATTCTTGTCAAATTTAGATGTTTAGCTGTCTTAAAAACAGGGCGATTAAAGCCGGGAGCCCTTGAATTAAAAGAATGGATTTTTCTTTGGTTGTGATTGAGCCATAAATTCCGGCGATACTTACACACCCTAAAAGAAAAATTTGCACTTGCCGCTTAGACGTCGGGTCTTCTAAAAATAAACTCCCTAAAAGGCCAAAAGCTAAAAAACCGTTATATAGACCTTGATTTTTCGCTAAAACAGCTGTGATGGCTGCTTTTTCCTCACTCATTTTAAAGGTTTTTCGCCCATATGCGGTTTTCCAGAGGAACATTTCGAGACCCATAATGTAAAGGTGAAGAACCCCAATGATTCCTATTAAAACTTGAGTAATTACGCTCATAAATCAGCCAGAAACTCCAATATTTTTGGATTTTTTAGAAATAATTTTAGATTATTTTAACAAAATATCCAAATTAATTGGAGTTTTTGGTAAATTTATATAAAGGCCCTCAAAAGGAAAAAATATGACTTACCCGCTTCAATCCTTTGAAACCGCTTATATCTCGGCTCAAAACCTTATGCCGCTTCTTAAAGACTATACAAATCCAAGAGATTATATTTTTCGTTTAGTCAAAAGCGGAAAACTTATAAGGCTTAAAAATGGTTTTTATATTATCGCTGAAAAAATTGAAAATGCTTTCGTCCCTTATGAGCAAATTGCCAATCTTCTTTATGGGCCTTCTTATATTAGTTTTGAGTGGGCGCTTTCTTACTATGGAATAATTCCTGAAGGAGTTTATGTTGTTACTTCAGTATCCGCAACAAAATCCAAGAGCTACAATACCCCTATTGGCACCTTTGATTACATTTATTTAAGTCATAATAGGTACGCTATTGGAATTGATCAAAAAGAAAACGCAGCCGGAAATTTTTTGATTGCCACGCCGGAAAAGGCGCTTGCGGATCTTGTAAACTTAAAAGGAAAGAAATTATCGGGAAAAGATCTACTTACCGATTTAGTCGAAGGCAGAAGAATAGACCCCGACGAGCTAAAAAAACTAAATAAACAGCATCTCTCTGACATAGCCGAGAAATACCGATCCCAATCTGTCAAAGAGTTAATTCACATATTAGGGTACTTATGAAACAATTACTTAAGCCTTATCAAGCCATTAAAATCAGTGAACAGACCAAAATCCGCGAAATATTGCAGCAAACGGCTCTTCTTGGTCTTCAAAGACATGGCTTTTTTGAAAAAGCCGCTTTTTATGGAGGAACGGCTTTAAGGATTTTGTATGGCCTTGATCGGTTTAGTGAAGATTTAGATTTTACATTACTTAAACCCGATCCGAATTTTGACTTTAGTATTTATCTTGAAGGGATGCGGAAAGAACTAGCCGGTTTTGGCTATCAGATGGATGTCAATGTCAAAACAAAAAATATAGACACTTGCGTTGTTTCAGCGTTTATGAAAATGAATACCATTGAGTACTACTTATCCATCAACGAAGAAAAGAAAACAAAATCGATTAACCATAATGAGAAGATACAAATTAAACTGGAAGTCGATACCGATCCGCCCCTTGACTTTCGCATCGAAAACCGCATCGTCCTCTCCCCTGTATCTTTCTATGTACTTACTTTAAATAAAATGGATTTATTTGCGGGTAAGATGCACGCCATTCTTTATCGAGCCTGGAAAGGAAGGGTTAAAGGTCGGGATTGGTATGACTTGATTTGGTACATCAGCAATCAAGTCCCCCTTGGACTTAGATATTTGGAAAGCCGGATGAAGCAAACAGAGGTGCTATCGTTAGACGATCGCCTTACAAAAGAAAAGGTTCTTTCTCTATTAAAACAAAAGATAGATGAGATTGACTGGAATAGCGCTAAAGCAGATATGCGCCCTTTTATAGCAGACCCTGAGCGTTTAGATATTTGGTCTCCTCAATTTTTTCATGATCTTATAGAAGCCATGAAAGTTGAGTGATAAGGGATGCCCGGCTTAAAAACTTAAGCCGGGCAATCAAGAAATCAAGATTAACCTTGAATGTCGATGCTCTTCTTGCTGCCCGGTTGATCATGGCTATACATGAGTCCTGTCCAAACGGAATAGATAAGAGTATTTCCCGGGTCTCGCATCAAGTCTACAAAAGCAGAAAGTTCTTTTGTGGTCATAACACCGCTTCTGACAGTTCCGCTTAATATCTCCTTCGCATTATCAAGGTTAGTATGCAGCACTTCAAGGTTTCTTTGAATAGAGTTCAGTAGAGAATCCCGATCGGAGATAATTTCAGCATTGACTCGGCTAGCTAAAACGTTAGCCCTATCTCCGCCAAGCGAGTTACTGACAAGGCCTGTGATATGCTGTCTTAAAGCTTCTCCAACCGAGGCTTGATCAAGATAAGGTCCGCCTACATTGAAAAGTCCAATAGAGCCGCCTCCAATGCCGAGATCGACACCTGCTGCCATTCTTCCGGCTAGCCCCCTATCCAAATTAAAGCTTCCGATCAGCTTGTCCCGGATTAAGGCTCTTAAGCCAAGAACTGTTCCAACCCCTCCGACTTCTTGTTTAATGGCTTCCCGAAGCGCGTCGACGAAAAGGTTTATTTCAGCTTCGTGAATCCCTCTTTTTAAAAGATTGCCTTCAAGAGAAGAAATCAGGGTATTTTGATTTAGAAGCGCAACATTTGTAGCTTCTTGGCTTAAAGAGTTAATGGCTCCAAAAGCTGCAGCGGCAGCATCTCCTATGTCGTAGCCTCTATTGACAAGAGATCGAATGATGGCAGTTCTTATATCTCTTAGAGTAATATCGCGTCTCTTAATATCATTTGTGACAGCCTCTCTAACAATCTGATCTTTAACAATATTATCGGCGATTATATTGCTTTTAATTTGAGAGCGGTTGATGTCTTCTTGATATCTGAAATCATTTTCAATGCTTTCTTTTAAAATTGAATTTTCAAGCTGTCTTTTAGCTTCCAATTCTTTTGCGACATCGCTTGCAATGTCATCCGGATTCGCCACTTGATCTAAAAGAGCTTTTTTAATGTCGTCTTGAGAGATGGCATTTTGAAGTAAAGATTGCGATAGCTGATCTTGGCTTACGTTTTGCTGATCTAAAAGTCCAAGCACTTCAAGAGTTGTTTGGAAAGCTAAATCTCTTGCCGCGGTGGTATCAAACCCGGCTTCTTCAAGAGCTTTAGTTAATGCGGTTAAAAAGCCATTCGGGCCTTCTCCTGCATTTGCAAGAGCAGACCTTATCGTTTCGCCGGCAGTTGACCTGTCAAGGCCAGCTCCAACAAGCAGTCCGGTGGCTAAGGAACTTGTAAATCCATTTCCGACAAGCTCTGTAAAAGTCGGTGGGGATAAAACATTACTTCCAAGAGCTTGAACCCCTGGAAGCAAACTTAAAAGCTGGGCTGCAAGCCCGGGTGTTCCAAGAGCTACATTTAACTGCAGAAGAGAGACTAAACCTAAACTTACCCCAATTCCTGCGGCAAATGAGCCTGCAAGATTAGAAATCTTATCTTGGGATAGATTTCCAAGGGCCGGGTCTGCTTTTAACGATTGCAAGACCGTTTCATGAAGAATTTCACCATTGATTAGATTGCGTATTTCATTCGCAAAAGATAGTGAAAAGACTACATTTACAGCAGCTTCATCGATTCCAATATAAGGCAGAAGTGAAAGGGAGGGTAAAGAACCTGCTAAAAAGGCAACTGTTGGTCCGGCTGAATTTAAAGAAGCCGATTGGGCTAGGACTAACGAATCCGCTCTTAAGCTATCAAAAGTTCTTGATGAAAGAGGAATTTGAAGCCCTTTCATCGCAGAATCCCATAAAGCTTGGGAAAGAATCAAATCCAATGTTTTAAAAAGCCCAAGGGCTGTTGCCGCATAGCCGACGCTTGGCGCTTCGCTTGGGGTTTGCGATTCTCCGGGGACTGCAGGGTCTCCTCCAAGCCTTGCTAAAATGGCTTTCCCCCTATTGGTGGCTTTAAAAAACTCTTTGTCCAAGTCGGCATTTTTCAGTTTATCAGAGAAGTTTTGAAGAAAGATCATCCCATTTTGATAAGTCGCCACAAAAGCATCAAAGTAAGCTTTATCATCAGGAGGGGGGTTATTCAAGACAGGAGCTAATGCAATCGGGGCTCTTAAAGGGATAGCCGTCCCTTGAGCCGGTGGAAAAGGAGGCAAGCCAGGCATATAATCCCTTAAAGGCAGCGGGTCTTGTTTTTCAAAGGGCGGAAACCCAAATTGCGCTCTTGTTTGGTTAACGATATCAATATTTGCGTTATTGGCAGCTATTTGCGCATTATAAGCTGTGATAGCTGCGTTAATAGCATCAATGTTTACGTTTTGAGATGCTGCAAAAGCTGTATAATCGGCATAAGCTTGAGCTAAAACTGCATCGTTTAAATAATTTAGGCTTAATGGATCATAATAATCAGCAATTGCTTGGTTTAAAGCTGCAATAGCGCTATTCTCAGTAGGCGGAAGACCGCCATCTACTGTCGAATTGTACTGAGTAATTTCGAGGTTGATTTCAGTTGTTTCCAAGCCCCGTTTCTTCATAACAGCCTCTTGAACTCGAACAGCATTATAAACTTGGGCTGACAAGGCTCTAAGGTCGCTTGCTCGTTGTACGAGCATTTGATAAAACTTTTTACTTGCCTCGCTTTCTTTAGACTCAGAGCTATAAAGCTGATTTCGTAAAAGATCTATGGATTCATTGATAGCTCTTGCATAAGAGGCAATACTTGGAAATCCGCTTGAAACATCGCTCGGATCAAGGGTTTGGCTGATTACTAACAATGGGAAGGAGGGCAAGGGGTAAAACGCCCCTCCCGGCTGAAACTGATCGGAAAGAGGCCCGCTTGTCGGAGGTTCCTCAAAGTAGTAATACTGGGTGTTGCCAACGCCAGATGATGGTCCAGACATATATTTCACCCTTTTTTATTATTAATTATTAATATTAAACACTTACTCCACCCGACCACTTGCCTTCAAGCGTTTGTTTTCCTCTCGAGGAATTCTTAAGAGTGTACACAAGCGAGTTTGTCGGCTCAAATAATCGATTTAAGACAATTAGGGATTCCATCGTCGGATGAATAAATCCTTTTAAGTCTTTTGCAAAAGCCCTTTTTTGCATTTCAAGGCTTGCATTATTGGCATCTTCCGGAATGAATTCTTCATAGCCGTTGATAATTTCCTGAAGCAACGAATCTTGGTTTGGAAGTTTTTTGCCTTGGTTCTTAGTGTCGATGCCAAACAATATTAAAATCAGTTTAGAGGCGGACTTTTCCGCCTTTTCTTTATCTACAATCTTTTCATACTGTTCTTGGGCTAAAGAATAAAGCTCATTTGCAATCCCTTGAACAGTTGACGCTTGGCCTTCTTTAGAAAGCACGTTGAAATCAGAAAATGCTCTTGCAAATCCAAAGGAAGTGTTTTCAATTTCATTTTTTGCAAGATCGTAATTAATTAAGCTCCAAGCGTTTATGGTGTCTAAAACAGCTTTCTTAAAGACGCTTTCAGATTCGAAAATAAAAGTTGATCTCGAAAGAGAAGCAGCAAGGTCTATTGCAGCGTAAGGAGCTTTTTGACTATCGAATCCGCATTCGATCAATATTTTTAAAAGCGATTCTTTAAGAACCTCAAGTCGAATATTTGGTGTCACCAAGAGATTATTGACAAGGGATAAGACTCTATCGTTTGTCAAAGCCGGCTCTTTTTTTATCTTGGATGCCTCACCTTTTAACACAGTAAAAAAAGCTTCTTTTAAGATATTTCTAAAACTTGCCTCTGAATCCATTTTTTGAGCTGAGAGAAGCGTTTCATGAGCTACCTTCCAAGATAGGCTTTCAGAATAAGCTTTGCTTATCCCCTTTTTCTGCATTAAAAAGTTTAAGGCTTTCTTTAAAGCGCTTTCTTGCAAATTAAATTGCTCCTTAGCGTCAAATATAAACTTTGAATCTTCATAAGATTCATAAAGCGGAATTTGCTGGATAAAAAGGTTAATCATGATTTGCATGCTCACCTTAAAGGCCTCCTCCTTAGAAAAGCCTTGCTCCAAAAGTTCTTTTTCAATTTGATTTTTTAAGAATCTCTTATCCCAAATTATTTGAGGTGTTCCAAGGAAGGAAACTTCTTTTGCCCTTTCAAATTTTAACCCCCCGTAGAGGACTAAAATCTTTTCAATAGCCTCTTTAAGTAAAGCCTCGCTTAAAAAAACAAAAGGCTCTTCTTTTAGGTGCAGAAAGACTAGGTCAGCTACTTTTTCGTCCGCTTGATCTTGCAGCCCTTGAATTAAAACCTTTTTCATCTCATCTATTTGAAGAAGATGAGAAGGATCCATTCCTTCTACTAAATTTTCGATATCGAAATAATTTAAAGCGCTCGGATTCATTAAAAGGATTGTTAAGTTAGAGGCCGAAATTTCTTCTAAAGAGGTCTCATTGTCGTAAATAAGAGAGGCTTTCATGCTGTCTGAATACTTTTCCGCTTCTTTAGCAAAGCCGACAGCTTTAAAAATCGTTTTAAAATTAGTTTTTCCCCCTTCATCACCCCATAATTTTGCAAGATCCAGCTCTCCTACTTTTTTTTGAGCCTCGGCTCGATTCATTCCAAGATGCAGAAGAGCTTCAAACAAAGCATATTTAAAATTTAGAGGGCTTTCAAAAGAAGCTGGCAAACTCATTGCAATGCTCGAGGCCTTTTCGCTTAAGCCGTCCTCTTCAGTTCCGATTAAATCAAAAATTATTTTTTTTAAGGGGGCTTGGCTTGCAGCCAAGGTAAGAGAAGCAAAACCCGCAATTTTATCCGCCTTATCGTTTATGATGAGAAGTTTATCCCTTAAGGTCGTTTTTAAGCCTAATTTTAATGCTTCTGTAAAAGATATTGGACTAATATCCCCTTTTAAAAGTGTTTTGATGGCTTCGGCAAGAGATCGCATCGCCTGCGATGTGATCTCTAAAATATTTTCTATATTTATATCCAACCCATGTTTTTTATAAGCGATTCCTTTATCGATAGCTTTAAGAATCCGGTTTCCGGCCCCTTCTTCTTGAGAAATTGAGGGATAGGAATAAAGTATCTCTTGAATGAGCAACATCCATTTTGAAAGGTCTGCTTGAGACACATTTCTCTCTTGCAAACCGCTTTCAATATTGCTTAAGAAAAGCTTGTATTCGGAATCTACAGCTTCCTTTGCAAAGTCATTAAGCTTCCCGTTTTTAAAATAAGCTATATAGGAGTTTGCTAATCGAAAGGCTTCATCGCTTGTCTTAAGTTTTAGCAGTTCTTGAAAAAGCCTGTCTTTTAAGGTGCTTAACAGCACTCGTTTTTTAAAGTTGAATTCCTTGAAAATGGCTTCTAGGGGTTTTTCTAGCTCTTTCACCTCTTCTTCCGTGAAGTAAGAAAGAGCCTCCTCGTCAATTAAATAAGAAAACCCCTTTGACTCAATGAGCGGCCAGTAAAAGGAAAGGTCCTCATCTTCCCTTACAAGGGGTACAAAAGGGTTTTTTCTTTGGATGAACGAAGATATATTAAAAGCGATTTTTAAAGCATGCAGCTTAGGCAGCCCTTCAAGCTGCAAGTGGCTTGAAAGAGATCTTGTATACTCGACTAAAGAATTATAAGGGCCAAGCGAAAGGGAGAGATCAATCAGCTTATCTGCAAGGTTTATAGCTCTATCTTCTTCAAGACCTAGGGTTATTAACTCTTCAGATAAAAGATTTTTTATTTCAAGTTTAATGGCTGTTTCTTCTAGTAAATCCATCAAATCGTAAGGGGATTCTTTAGAAAGAGGCTTATTCTCTCCTGTAAGAAGCGAGCTTATCTGTTTCGTAAACCCTTTGGATTTTAAAGCATAGGAGACTGCCATAAAAGCTGAAATTGAAAGGGAACTTACTAACACTTGTTTTATCTTCTTAAAGAATTTTTCCTTTTCCTGCTCGCTATAAGTTACAAAAAATTCATTAAAAACCTCTCTAATTTCTTCACTTAGATAAGGCGCTTTAATTATTTCAAGAATCATGGACGCAAAAGATGTAGCTGACGCTAAATAGATGGCATTATTCTGACCCTCCTTTATCTCGTTTACAGGATTTAAGAAACTTAAAGCATGGGGCGCCCCAAGCAAACCGGCATAAAAAAGTAAAGAGAGAGCAAATAACTTAAATTTTAAAGCAATGGTTTCTTTGTCGAGATTTTTCTCTTCTTTTAAGAAGTTCTCGAGAGTATTTAGCAAAGGGACGCTTTGGTTGACGTAGATATTAACATAATTGGATAATGCCAAATGGTTAAGAGCCATAAGAGACGATTCATTGGGAGGCTCTCCCAAAGCAAAGGAAAAGGAATCTCTTAAAACATTTAAATTTTCAAGGGATGAACTTAACGTTATAATCGATAGCTTGGATAAAAAATAGGGAGAGGTAAAAAATGTGTCTAATGGATTTTCATGAACTGCAAGGCTCTCTAGAGTAGGAATTTCTTCACGATTTAAATAATGAGCAGGGGAAAGTTCCTCATTTTCAACAATCTTCATTTTTTGAACCAATGGGAGGGATTGAAAATTAGGATTTGCTCCGAGCCTTAATTCCTCTCTGAAGCGGTTTAGATCTTTTAATTCTTCGTTTAGTTCTTTAACTGTTCTATTAAAATAGGAAATGGAATCGTTAATCTGATCGATTAGAGCGTTTCTTTTAACGGCAAAAAGATTGTATTCTTCGATTATTTTTTTTAATTGAGGGCTTGGAATTCGATCTTTAGCATCAAAAGCATTTATAAGCTTAAGACGCATCCTTTCTTCAGATTCAGGCCTCATATTATAAAGAGCGATATCTTTATTATAAGCTTTTATAGAAGGAGCAAGTTTCTTTAATTCCCTATTAAAGCTCTCTATCAGTTGCAGATATCCTTTAGCTTCCTTTCTGACTTTTTGGAAAAAGATATTTAAGAATGAAATTTTGGCAGGGATTTCCTTTAAGAGGGACTGATAGTTAGGATTAACAGCGGGCCTTGTTTTAGATAAGTTATCTAAAAAAGCCTCTTCTGTAATCGTCTTTTCTTCAGCCGCTTCTTTTAAAAAAGTCCATTTTTTTAACTCGGCTTCCTTAATGCGTTTTAGTTCTTCCTCTCTCGAATCGATCTCTAGACTATCGGATGAACTGATTTTATTAGTTAAGGGAACTTTCTCTTTTTTTAAATCCGGGCCATCCGTTTTTTTAGCCGAGCGAGGAAAAAAATGGCCTTCAAGCCAAAAATCAAGGTAATTGTCCTTATCGCCCATTCTTTTATGCCAAACTCCTTTTTGTTATCCTGTGAAGCACTCCTATATTTGAATCGGTATATTCAAGCCTTCTTCGCTTCCGCCAATATTGGATATCAAGGCATCATGCACGGTGCTTAAGAGCTTGTTTCCATTGGCTAAAAGTGCTTCATTTAAAACAAAAGCATCTAAATCAGGCCTTGCTTGTTCTGCAAGGGACTGTATTAAAGTTTCCTTCATAAGCTCTTCAATTTCTCCAATTGAAGTGTCTTTTTTTATCTGCAAAAGGGATTGAATTTGCTCTGCCATCTGGAAAAGAAGGGCTTTTGGCTTTTCTTTTCCAAAATTCTTTTCATCTTCTTCCGTCCCGATCAAAAGCGAGACAAATTCTTCAGCCTTGGCTTTTCCTTTCTCTGATCCGAAAATCAATGCAAAAGATGTTATTGCAGATTCTGTTAACCTCTCTCTTAATGTGGATAAATTCATAACCTCATTTTGGATTTCTGATTTTAGAGGGTCTTGCGCTTTTCCCATGGCAAGCCCAACTTCCACTTTTTGCGCAAGAGACTCCGCCGCTTCTTTGGACATGTTTTTATTATTTTGAAAAGCTTTCGCAAGCGCTTTTTTAAATGCTTCTTTTGAAATAAAAGCTTCCGAGTCTTGAAAAACTTCGAAAGCGGTTTGCCTTGCAAAATCTTCTTTTGTCATTTCGTTAAAATCAGCTTTGCCTTTTTTTGTCGGAGTTGCCATCAATTTACGCCCCCGCATATAAAATTGCTTGTTTTAAAACTTCTAAACGGATGGCATCGCTAATTTGCAAGCCATAAGCTATTTTCTCTGCGCCATCGACATCCAAAGATCCTATATTGGATAAAATCGCATCCCTGAATACCTCCCTAAAAGATTGATCGCTTTCAAAACTTAAGGGGTTGGTTAAAACAGAAAGGGCTATTTGTTTAGCCGCTTGATTTCTAAGATCCGGGTCTTCGATTAATTTGCCGCTTAATAAACTCGCTAAAATATAATTAGTGATTTCAGTTCCACCTAAGCTTTGTGCTAAAGCAAGAAGCTGTACGACATTTTCAGAAGCTGTTCCTTCAATTCCAGGATTTCCTAGAGGAAAAAAGGTTTCAGATAGTTTAATAGAGATCAAATCAGCTTCTTTTGGATCTAATCCATTTGCAATGAGCGTCGCTTTTAAATTGGTTCGGATGTCATCCCTGTTAACTAAATTATCAAGAACTAGAGAGAACGCAATTTCTTTTGCTGTACTTTCATCCAATCCGAGCTTTGCAAAGAGAATATCGCTTAATATTTCTTTAAAAGAAGCTTCCCCTTGGTAAGCTTGAGGATTAGATAGCAATAAAAAAATCACTTGTTTAACTAGCTGGTCTGCTTCTGTCTCGGAATACTTCCCGCTATTTAAAAGAGCGGTTTTTAGCTCATTTTGTATGATCGCAACGGTGATAAATTGCTCTAGGGATAGATCATTTGCAATTCCAAGGCTTGCTGCAAGAGGCAACCCGTTTGCAAATAAGTAGCTTTGCAAGGCTAATTTAAATCCATCCTCCGGAGAAGATGAATTATTAAAAATAGTATCCAGGGCAAGGCTTGCTAAAAGTTTTACAAAATTAGCATCCCCGACTCCATTTTTAAGGAAAGCTTCTGTCAACTGCTCTTTTAGAGTTTCTTTTTGGAAAAGAGAGTTTAGCGTAATATTTGCAGCCACATCCCTTGCGGTTGCCATATCCACATCTAACGTTAAAGCAGCAGCAGTTATGATTGCTTTTCTAAGGGCTGTATCTGAAGAAAGCGAATCAGGAATACGCAGGGCTAAATTAATAATTGTCTCAGCTGCAATTTTAGCGCTTAGCTCATCCCTTGCAAAGCCCCCTTCAAAGAGCTTTTCTGTTAAAGCGGTTGATAAAGGACCTCTTTTAAAGATATCGTCTAAAATTAAACTTGAAGCAATAGAGTTTGCGGTTGCCGAATCAAAAAGCAAGCCGGCAACAAGAATTTTTGAAATCGCATCACTAAAAGATCGCTGTAATGATCCAAGGCCTAATTCCCCGCTTGAAAAATCGTCTTTTATAGTCGAAGCAATCTCTTTGGCAAGCTCTCTTGGTATTCCGTTATTGACAAGGGCTCTTGTCAGTAAATTCTCAGCATTAGATGTTATTCCATGTACGTCTTTGGCCAATTCTTTTGCGATATTCAATGCTTCCCTTGGCGAGAGATTTAATCCTGAAGAAACTAAAGCATTGGTTAAAGAGCCTCTAATCAACTCGGTAGAAGAGAGGACCGCAGGATTGATAAAAAGGGCACCTGCAATGGCGCCGGCAGATTTTAAACTATCCTCTAAAGAATAGCCTTTCGCAACAAGAGCTTGAGCTACAGCTTTTTCAACAAGCCCCTGTCTGCCAGCGCCTGCCAGAATCAAGCCAAGCGCTGCATTGCTTGAGAAATTAGCCCCGCTTAATGCTGCAGGATTTGTTAAAGCAGCTTGTATAATACCCTCGATAAGTTTGTTTGCAACCGATTGATTAAAGCCGCCTGAAACTAGGCTTAAAGCGATAAGTCCTCTTATTGTATTTAAAACCGGATTATTTAAGCTCAAAGCTAATGAAAACGCTTCGCCATTTTTAATCATCTTAACAAAATTGTTAGCCATCCTCCAGGCTTTAGAATGAGAAACCCCTTGGGAAACTAAATCTGAAACCATAGCGCTTCTGACTTCTCTTAAAGTTGATGAAGAAGCAAGACTTTTATTTGAGAGAAGAGCATCAACTGTCTTTGAATAATTTCCGGCAAGCGCTGGCTCAAGTCCTGTCAATACCTGATTTACAGCCGCGTTTGTTAAGAAAAGTTCCCGGCTTATCAGCCCAAGAAAAAGAGATGCATCCAGGAAAGATCCGGAAAGTGAAGTCTTCGGATTTGCAGCAAGTAACGAAGCTGTAAAATCGATGGCTAAACTTTTAGCAAAAGCGGAATTGCCAATCCCGAGTAACTTTAACTGGTTTGCTAACGTGGTTGTGAACTCGCGCGCGCTTGGAAAAGGCCCTAAAGCAAGAGTGCTCGCGATTGCTTTTCCTGTTAATCGAAGAGCTGAACCTTCTTGCAACCCTTTTCCGATGAGTGCGCTTGCAATAAACGCCTGGCCTAAAGCCCCCGCCACCCGGTTATTTAAAAGAGAATTAAAGGTGGACTTGGGAAGAAGGCCGCTTAGTCCTGCAAATTGAAGCGCAAGGCCGGTTAATTGAGAAGCAAGTCCAGGCAATCCAAGGGCAATCCCTGCGCTCAAAAAGGCGCTGCTTAAGATAGAGGATTGAAGGGCTTTTGTAAGCTCCTTTGCAAGTCTTCTTTTTTGGCCGAAAGAGAGGTTCTTTAAAGCGGGATCGCTATTAATGGAATTCAAGATGGACCTACGAATGCCGCTTCTTGAAGTTGAAAATCGGATCCTTCCAAGGAAAGCTGCAGTCAGTGCCATATTCATTCCTGCCGCATTTAACCCAAGTCTTGAAAGCCGATCTCCTAGTAGGGATAAAGCGGGAAGAGTCGAGGCGAATAAAGCCGATCTTGCAAGAAGCGCTATAGATGAAAGTTGAAGAGCTGCTTCAAAGCCCTTGGAAATATTTTGTCCAAGACCAAGAGAAATGGAGTTTAATAAAGCGGAAGAGAGAACCCGTCTCATAATGGATTCAACAAAAGGAGAACCCATTGGAAATTGAGATTTGCCGCTAAGATCCGCTCCAAGCGCCCCCGTTGCAAGCTGCATTAACATGATGCTTGGCAAGCTTTGAAGGAGTTTACGAAGAGTAAAGCGCTCAAACCCATTTAAGGAAAGACTCACATCTAGAGTTCTTGTATACTCGCGGATAAAACCTATGACCGAGTCATGAACCGGCCAGTAGAATTGTCTCATCAAGTCAGCAGTTGATGTACTCGGCATTTTAATTAAATCCGGAGGTTTTGCTAGCAGCTGAGGCAAAGCCACCGATTGGCCAAGAACCGCTTCTTGAAGAACCCCTCCTTGATAGGGTTTTGCTTTCTCGAGAAGAGGGAGAGAGGGCATCCCGGCTGTTGACCGACTAGAATTCAGGTCCTGAATTCTAGCATTATTAGAGTCTATTTCCGCATTAAAGAGAGCCACTGCATTATTATAGGCGTCCACTTCGCCTTGCCTTGCCTGTCGAAACTGATCATAGTTATTTTTTGCAAGTTCAAGTTTTGCGGCATTCTGATAATCAGGACTATCAGGATTATTAAAATTAGCGACGGCTTGATTATAATCTTTAGCAGCCTGTTTTGCGGCAGCTTGCCCTTGATAAACGACTTGGCTTAACTGATTGATTGCGTCGATTTGGCTGTTTAATGTGCTGGAAATATCCTTCATGCTTTGGCCAATATCAAAAATTCTTGAACCAAGCATTTTCAGAAGTTGCAGTTCGTAGGAAATCCTGAAAGAGACGCCTTTATTAAAGATAGTATCCTTAATTTCGCTTTCTTCTTGAGTCTCTTTAGCCTTATCAAGAATAGTCTGAACAATCTTTGAAAACTCGGCAATCGAGATAGGGCCGTCATTAAAACCTGCCGAACTTGTCGCTATGCTTCCGGCTTGCCAGGGGCTTATCGTATCACTTGTTATCGAGGGAGTCACTTGTGTCACTGGCGGTGTGTCGCTCGGCTGCCCGGAGATCGGTATATTAGTCGGAGATGGACCGCTTTCTTTACCGAATTGAAAAGGCGATCCCTGATTAAAATTAAGCATTCTGAACGCTCCTTATTTCACTATCGAAGATTCGTTCAATCAGCCTTTTTATTCACTTAAAGTCATCACTTTTCACTTGGGCTTAAATAAAAAGGCTTGTGAATTATTCCTTTTTTTCAAAAAGCGTTAAGATTTCCTCTTTTAAAAGAAAAAAATATCTCGAGATGAGAGAAAATCCTCTATTTTTATTATACAGACTTTATTGTTAAAATTCATCCAATTAACGCCTAATTTCTGTGATAACACCCCCTTTTTGATTGAATAAATTTTAAAAAATTTATAAAATCTTTTTATCTTTCACGATTTTTTTTCAAAAAAGACAAAAAACATTTCCATTGTCAAAAATTAATTATTTCTAGGTGAAACATGCCTCTACCTCAAAAAATACGTAATGTTGCCATTATTGCTCACATTGACCACGGCAAAACGACATTATTAGACAGCCTTCTTAATCAGTCCAAACTCTTCCGTGATAACCAAGACATGGGTGAGAGAATGATGGATTCCTACGACCAAGAAAAAGAGCGAGGCATCACCATCTTCGCAAAACACACCTCTCTTCCCTTCGATGATTATAAAATCAATATCATCGATACCCCTGGACACGCGGACTTTTCCGGTGAAGTCGAGAGGATTTTAGGGATGGTCAATTCCGTCCTTTTACTTGTTGATGCGCAAGAAGGCCCCATGCCGCAGACCCGATTTGTCTTGTCAAAAGCCTTGCAAATGGGATTAAGGCCGATTGTTGTTGTTAACAAAGTAGACAGGCCTCACGCAGACCCGGATAGGGTATTAAATGAAACTTTTGATCTTTTTACAGAGCTTGGCGCAACCGATGAGCAACTAGACTTTAAATTCTGTTATGCCTCGGGCCTTACCGGCTTTGCTAAAAAGCACCTGGAAGATGCGTCAATAGATATGAGGCCTCTTTTTGAACTGATTGTAGAAGCAGTTCCGGCGCCTCAAGGTGACCCCTCACATCCCTTTTTAATGCAAGCTTTAACCATCAGTTATGATGATTTCGTTGGAAGACAAGCCTGCGGTAGAATTCTTGATGGAACTGTAAAAAAAGGGCAGAATCTTGCTTTGACAAATGTTTCCGGAAAACCTATTTTCTTTTCAGTGACCCGCATACAGAGCCATCTTGGCCTTAATAAGGTAGAACTTGATGAAGCTTCAGCCGGCGATATTGTGATTATCTCCGGAATGCCGGATGTAACAATCGGCGACACTCTATCCGATGCAAAAGAGGTGGTTCAGCTCCCCCCGATCAATATCGGAGAGCCTACTTTATCTGTTGAAATATCAGTTAATAATAGCCCCTTTGTCGGAAAAAGCGGAAAGAACGTGACCATGAATAAGATTCGTGACCGTTTAGAAAAAGAAAAGAAGGCTAATATCTCCTTGAAAATTGAAACGGACGCGAATGACAACGATCGCATAACTGTCTCAGGCAGAGGCGAATTACACCTTGCTGTTTTAATTGAAGCCATGAGACGTGAAAGTTTTGAATTTAGCGTCTCAAAACCTCGCGTGATTACACAAGAAATTGACGGGGTTAAGCATGAGCCGATTGAAAAGGTTTACGTAGAAGTGCCTGAAGTTTATTCAGGCCAAGTCATCGAGGAGCTCTCCCGTAAAAAAGGAGAGATGCAGCATCTTAGCACAACCGAGCATGGCATCACAAAAATGGAGTTTCTAATTCCGACAAGAGGTTTGATGGGCTACCGGAATGACTTTTTAACGGTAACAAGAGGTCTTGGCATCTTAACTTCAATTTTCGAAGGTTATGCTCCTTGGAAAGGCCCGCTAAAGGGACGTCTTAGAGGAGTTATGATTTCAGGCTGCGCCGGCAAAACAAACGGCTTCGCCTGCTTTAACTTGCAAGAGAGAGGCACCCTCTTTGTAAAACCTGGCGATGAAGTCTATGAAGGCATGATAGTCGGTGAAAATAGCCGGGATAATGACCTAATTGTCAACGTGACAAAAGCAAAGCAGCTTACTAACGTTCGAGCTTCAGGTTCTGATGAAAACATTATTTTAACCCCGCCTCTTCAAATGACTTTAGAGCAAGCCATCAACTACATTGAAGATGATGAATTAGTTGAGGTCACCCCCTCTGAAATCCGTTTAAGAAAACGAGTCTTAAATGAAACGGATAGAAAGCGAAAAGAGCGCGGTCTATAATACTTCTTTAAGCCTTAACCCTTGAGGGTTAAGGCTTATTTAAACGATCCCAGACTTCTGTTAGAAGAATTTTATGGACATTAATATCGCTTTTTTTTGCGTTCTCAAGTCCTTTTAAGCGCATCTCATCAGGATAGGGCTTTGATAAAATTTCAGGCAGCTCCTCCACTGTTTTAAATAAGAAGCCTGCTCCTCCAAGATAGTCTAAAAGAGCTTCCTTTCGCCCGGGCATTTCCTGCAAGCAAACTCCAATCCCCGAGCTTTGCGCTTCAGCAACCGCCATGGGAAGACCGATCGTATTTAAGGAGGGATCCCCTGTATATACTAGCCAGTCGTGGGCTCTATAAACAGCCGGCATTTCCCGATATTCAACAGAAGTGATCGTTTTTACAGGACGGCCTTTGGACTCGTTATATGCTACAAGTTTGTCTTTTTCATAACCCATGACATACAAATTGAATTCATTGCCGCTCCCTTGCATAAGGCTTGCCAAATCTATAAAACCCTTATAATTTTTTTTATCCAGGGCGGCCCCGACATTCATGATTTTATGCTTGGTTGCAGGTTTCTCGGGATTATAAAAAATTTTGCAGTTAACTACAGGCCAAGAAGAAAAAAGCTTGTCTTCCGGGATGCCAAGATTTAAAAGGCGCTCTTTAAAGTCAGGAAAGCAAAGGACGCGAAGACAATAAGGAGAATGTGTGATCTTAGCTAGATAGGCTAGTTTTTCTTGCTTGGGCTTTAAGATATCGAAAGAGTGGGTTCTTAAAGTATAGGGAACTCTAAGCTGTCTTGCCATGCCTTCAAGAACTTCAATTTGATGAAAATAATGCGAATGCATGATATGAGGCTTAAAAGCTAAAGCTTTTGCCAGAAACTGGTCGGGACGTTCGATAAACTCGTAAGGGTGAGGGTCTTTTCTTAAAAGGTTTGGCCTCTTCCAAGTTAAAATCTTGATGTCATAGTCGTTTTTAAGACTTTCAACCTCTTCATGGACATAAGTTTGCGATAACTGGGGGTATTCCTGAATCAGATAAAGCACGCGCAGCTTTTCGTCTTTTTTAGAAGGTTCCATGCCGAATCCTTTTTCTTAAGAAAAAATCAAAAGCCGGATAATTTGTCAACGGGGGTGGCAATCAGGAGCTTAGTAACTCTTGTAGCTTTTTGAGCGTATTTAGACCCCCTGTCAACTGTATTGAGCTAGTTGAAGAAGGCTTATTTAAGGCTTCGAGTATTAAACTTTTTAATCTCTCTTCACTTAAGTCATTTGCAAGAACTTCTGAAACAAGGCCTTTTGCTTTTAATTTTCTCACTCTTTCAATCTGGTCATCTTGACTTGGATGCGGATAAACAAGGGCTTTGACTCTTGTTTGGAGAACATCGCTTATGGTTCCAGCTCCCCCGAAACTAATCGATAGGGCGCTTTCTTTTAATTTATCAATAAATCTGGATGTAAAGGGTGATAAAATCACATTTTTTTCTTTTATAGCCCTTTCTTCAATTTCTTTTTTAAGAGAATCTTGAATTTTTGGACCTATTACAAAATGAAAGTCGTAATCTTTTAAAAGCGGCGCCGTTTTTAAGAGAAGGCGGATAAATTCATCTCCATAAGTGCCGGTCCCCATGCTAACGATAATTTGATTACTATTTTTTCTCTCTCTTTTAGCTTCCAAGGGGTCTACAACAACACCTGTAAAATAGATTTTTTTTCTGAATTTTAAAAAAAGATCAAGAAGATCAAAAGGAGGGGTGGCTTCAGGGTCTATGTGAACAAAAATAAAGTCAAAAACGTTTTGAAGCAAAGCTTCTGTATTTTGTATTAGCCCCTGCGGGATTTTCTTCTCTCCCCTAAAAGAACAAGTGATTAAACAAGAGGGATTTTTACTTTTAATTGTGTGGATAAGAAAGAGAATTTCGCTCTGAAGCCCAATCCTTCCAAAGGGAAAGTGTTCGCATATGAAAAAGTCATATTTTTTAGTGATGTTTTTTTTTATGTATTCTTTCCTTAATAATCGGATTTCCTGCTCGCTTTTTTCATTTCTTGGATCTTGCAAAGGGGCTCCATCGCAAGGCATAGTTAAGGGAGGAAGTTCGAGCAATGTGAAATTGGGAGATTCAGGCATTGGCAGAAGAGGCAAACTGCCTAGAAGATAATCAATTTTAAAGGAGCTTAGAAGCCATTTTGAAAGATAGAGGCTTCTTTGCAAATGGCCAAGTCCAAGCGGGGATGTATTGTAAAAAAGCCCTCTTGGCAAAGCTTTTTCATTTTCCATCTTAAGCCCTCAAAATTTTTAAGCTGAATCTTTAAAAAATCGGGAAAGTAAAAATCTAAATTCTTGTGAAGATCTTAAGTTGCAAAGCCAATCATCATGCATAATATCTTCAATAGGGGGCAAAGCCCTTGCTTGAATGGCTTTTTCAATATAATGAAGGGATTCAAGCAGATTCCCTTTAATGGAATGAACGCAAGCTAGCGTATAGTAAGCTCCTTCATTGCCAAGATAGGCGGAGGTTTGTAATTTTTGCTCTGCAATATTCATGAGCCATTGATTTTCCTCAAGCTTAATCGGATCTTTCGTGAGCTCTGCGTATGCTACGATAAGGGCTCCAAGATCCCCCCAAGCCATTTCATCCTCTGGATCTTCCAAAAGAATCTGCTCAAATACATCCCAGGCTTCTTTTAAGCAATCGGCATCCGAGAGCATCTCCCCTAAATGAAATAAAGAATGGGCAAGGCCTATTCGAGCAGGCGTGTATGAGGGCTCTTCTTTGATGATGTGGCTGAAGAATTTTACTGCCTTCTCAAGCTGCATCGGATCTTCAATTAAATCGCCGAGAATTTGTATGGCGGAAGCATAATTGAAAAGGGTGTCCATAAACAGGGGCGATAAGAAAGTATGTTCTTGCAAGATAAGCGATTTTTCAATTTTTCCAACTGCAAGCTCAGCTGATACCTTATCGCGTTTTAGTTCTGCATGCCTTAAAAGGGCTATCCCATAATCGAGCCAAAATTGAGCCGGCAAAGTTAAAGGGTATTCGCATAACCTTGCAAAATGCCTAATGCTGCACTCAAGGTATTCGCTTTCTATTTTATGATCTGCCATTTCCATGTAGCAAAGAGCTATTCCATAATGGAAGACATGGAATGAGGGATCGACTCTTAACCCATGGTGGTATTTTTCAATGGCTTTAACAAAAAAGTTAATGTCGTGAAAGTAGCGCCCTTGCTCTGTAAAGCAGCGTCCGTAAAAGTACCATGTTTCCGCTCTTTCACTATCTAAGCTTAAACTTCTTTGGATCTTCTCTTCAGCTTCTTTTAATATCTCAAATTGCTCTTCTTGCGCTCCAAGATTCATCAAAGCTTCGCCAAGCCTTAGCAATGTTTCAGGGTTATTAGGCTCGCAGACATCTGCAAGCTCAAACTTTTCAATGGCGCTATGTAATTTGTCGGCATCTCTTGTCACTTTGGCAGAGAGAAGCTCTAGGCTGCCCCAAAAAAGCCATAAGGTTAAATTATTGGAATCAAGCTCGGATGCTTTTTGAAAGGCTTTTTCGGCTTCGTCATAGTCCTCATCCGAAAAGGAATTTTCATATAGCTTCATGCTAGAGCATGCTAAGTTTAGCCAGCAAGCCATCTGATTCGGCTTTAACTTGAGGGATTGCCTATAGGAATATTTGGCTTCTTTAAAATAATCTAATTGCCCGATAAGGGTGCCTTGCTCAGCTAAAATATTGCCATAGTCATTCCAGAAATCGGATGAGTTCCCTTTAAAACAGGAGGCTGCTCTTAACTTTAATAACGCTTGATTATAGTCGCAAGGCTCCCCGCTTAATTTAGCTTTCCGGTAAAGGGATAGCCCCCATTTATAGAAAAGGGCAGTCTCTTTATCCTCATCGAATTTGAGATCACGACACATTTTTAAAGCGGTTTCAAATTTCTTTTGAGCTTCATGAAAAAGTTTTGGATCTTGGCAAAGTTCTGAAAAAATCGTTTCGGCAAAAGCCGAAAAGACCCAGGCTTCATAAAAATTAGGGTCGAGTGTCAATGCTTTTTGATAATAGCGGCAAGCTGACTTTAAATTTCTAAGACTTTTCCCCATTTCTATATAGGAATTGCCAAGTTTAAAGAAAATTTTCGCACTATTCGGGGCAGCTTTTGCAGCTAATTTGAAATTTTTTGAAGCGGCAGTCTGATCGCCTTTTGCCGCTAAGTCATTTCCTTGCAAAACAAAAAGGATCGCTAAAAGCTCCTTTTCATTGAAGCTCATCCCCTTCCAGCTTTCAGGTTCGCGGAAAGAGTCCAGGCTGCTAAATTGCTTTTCGCTTAAGATTTTTTCAAAAAGGTTTAAATAAGGAGTTTTTTCCATGAGCCAATCAGTGCAAGGTTGATTAGTATTAGCGTCTTATGAATTATTACTTATCATAAAGAAAAGTTTATTTAAATTAAAGGAAAGCCATAACGTTTCTAAAAAGCTTTTAGTTTTTTAAGCTTGCAGATTCTGATTTTGAAAGGAAAAGCCTATGGCCTAACCATTTCAAGAACATTACTATTTTTGTGTTGTTTAATTGTTCCAAGCACACTAAGGCAAGAGTGCTTGTTTTAAAACGTCAAAAATCTTAATATGACCCCTTATTGTTTTGGTTTACCCGAGAAGACGTTCTTTAATGAATCCAAATTTCGAGGTAACTAATTTATTTAAAAGCTCTCGCAATCAATGACATGAAATGGAGTCGATCATGAGAAACCGGTCTCTTCGAATCTTAGCCTCTCTCGCTTTTTATCTACCACTAACCAGCTCGCTTCAGGGTGCTTTGGATACGCAAACTAACACCCAATCAAATTTGCAAATGCAAAAACAGGCGAAACTACCTTTTTCTCCTTTTACAGGTAAGGTAACCAAAAATAAAGTCCGCATTCGTCTCTCCCCGCAGCTTGACAGTTCTATCGTTAAAGAACTATCTCAGGGAGACCTCGTCTTGGTAAACGGGGAAGAGGAAGATTTTTACGCCATTAAACCTCCTGAAAATACCAAAGGCTACATCTTTAGGACTTTTGTTTTGGATGGCGTAATTGAAGGGAACCGTGTGAACGTCAGACTTGACCCGAGCACTGAAAGTCCGGTTATTGCCCAATTGACTTCAGGCGATAAAGTAACTGGCAAGGTCAGCCCTTTGAATAATAAATGGTACGAAATTAAGCTTCCTGAGACAGCGCAATTTTTTGTAAGCCGCGATTACATTCAAAAAGTTGGCGATGCTAATTTAATGGCGACTTTGCAAAGAAAGCAAGTGGAAGTCAACTCCCGCCTTGAGAAAGCCTACCTTGATGGCAAAGAAGCTTTAAAAGGGCCTTTTCCGGATATCAGCTACAGCTTAATCTCCAACCAATATGACTCTATCATCCGCGATTTTCCGGAATTTGAAGAGCAAAAGGCTAGAGCGAAAGAACTTTTTGCAGGATTTAAGGACGAATATTTGAAAAAGAAGATAGAATATCTTGAGTCCCACTCTGATTCTATACGACATGCAGAAGACCTGAAAAAAGAAAAAAGCCACCTCGAAGTAAAGCTTAAAGAGCAAGAAAAGAGGCTTCAGGAACTTCAACAAAAAGTCACTTATGACGCTTTCTCTAATAACAGCAGCAGCACCATTCCTTTATGGGTTCCTGTAGAACAAGGGTATTATGCCGCATGGGCTGAAAGAAATGGACACGGGCCTATGTCTTCTTTTTATAGAGAAGAGTTGGATCGCGCCATCGAACTTAAAGGAACGATTGAGCCTTATACCCGTAATGTAAAAAATAAGCCTGGGGATTATCTTCTTGTGAGCTCAAACGGCAGACCCATAGCGTTCCTCTATAGTACGCTTGTGAATTTGCAAGATTATGTAGGGACGGAAGTTTCTATAAAAGCCGCTTCAAGACCGAATTTCGATTTCGCCTTCCCTGCCTATTTTGTGTTGGGAGCTCAATAACACTTTTAAGAAATTCCCGGCAAACCGGGAATTTCTTTATGTCTATCTATTCCAATTCTTTTTTAGAGACCGGCGCATCATCAAGGACAAGCTCTATTCCCCCGACATGCGGGGCGATTAGATTATAGATCCAGCAATATATCGCAGTGCAAAGATACGAGAAAATGAGATAAAAGATAGGAATACCGAAAAAGAAGCTCGTATCCCCCTCCCCGAAGAAAAGACCAAAAAGAGCGATAGGAATGCAAAAAAGGGCTGAGATCACAAAAGCTACAAGGGCAGTTACTTTGCTCGCCGCATGAATTGGAATTTTCCGAATTTGTTTTCGCATGTTTGACCTTTATCAAGAAAATAAATAACTTGTTCATACAAAAGGGCGTTTTCCACCCCTAATTTTAATTAACCTTATTTGGATTTTTAACTCAAGCGTTAGCCATTTCGATTGTTAAAAAAAAGGTTTGTAACGACAAGAAGATTTTTTACTAAAGGTTTAAAAGATCGGGCGTTAAAGATTCTTTTTCACCTTCCTTAACCGGAGATGCAATCGATTCTATAGGGACGATATTTTGACCTTTTTCTTGGTTTAAAGCCTGATCTTCCTCAACAAGTTTATTAGCCCTTTGCCAAGCGAGCTGAGTATGGCGATTGGGGTACCTTGGGTCAAAAGGAAAAAGATTTTCCTCGCCCATTTCATAGCCGATGCCGGAATCTACAAACACCTCGAGGACGCCCGGCATCATTCCGCAAGCGACAAGATGGTGACCTTTGCTGATTAGGTAGTCATTTAATTGCTTTAAAGCAAGACACGCGGTTGCATCCATATCCCGGGCATTTTTAAGCTGCAAAATAAGAACGCAAGGGCCCTTGCCTTTATGGGCAAACGCTCTAAGGGTCGTTTGAAAAAGCTCTGCGGCGCCAAAAAATAACTCCCCTTCCACTTTGATTAAACGGATAGATTTTTGTTCGAGGGCATCTCTTGCGTCAATAGATTGTAAAACGCCTTTTTCATCCACAGAGAATTCGCTTAACTGCGGCATCGCCGCTTTTTTTAAATAAAGGGTAATTGAAATAATCACACCAATATAAAAAGCCACATCCAGACTAAACAAAAGACATGAAATAAAAGTTACCCATAAAACAAAAGCATCCGAACTTGTCGCTTTTAAGCATAACTTTAACTGCTTGATGTCAACAATTTTAAACGCGGTAACAACAAGTAAAGCCGCTAACGCCGGCAAAGGAATTTCTGAAATGAACTTATCAAAAATAAATACGATGGCCCCTGCCTGCAGTGCCCCGAATAAAGCTGCAAATCTTGTGACAGCTCCGGCCTCATAATTTAGAACGCTTCTTGAAGGGCTGCCGGACACCGGAAGGGCCGCTAAACTGCAGGAAACAAGATTTCCCAAAGAAACCCCGAGCACTTCTTGGTTTACAGATAACTTCTGCCCTGAGCTTGCAGCAATAGCTTTTGCAACAGCTGTCGACTCTAAGATACTAAGAAGGGCAACTGCAAAAGCGAATGGGAGAAGCTCGTTAAGAATTTTAATATGAAAGTAAGGAAATGCCAAAACAGGGCTTGCCGAAAGAATCATGCCGTTATCTCCGACAAGGGGCACTAAGGCGGCTTCTTCTTCGGTTAAGGGATCTATGATCCCGAAAAAACCCGTAAAAGCCATTTTCTTTTCGCTCCACAAAATAAAGCTGACAAGGGCAAGCATGAGAGCCCCGGCCGGAAGCCGCTTATCCCATTTCTTTATAAAAATAAGAATAAAAAGACTTAAGCAGCTCGTCGTTATGGCAGGGACTTCTGTCTTTCCTAAATTTGCGATGACATCCAATAACTTTTCATAAACCGCATAAGCATGGATGGAAGGCGATATCCCTAAAAAAACATAAAGCTGGGTTACAACAATGGCCACGGCCACACCAAGAAGATACCCGACAATAACAGAGTGGCTTACAAAATGCGTAAGCCGGCCGAGCTTGCAAAAAGCAAAAGTTGCTTGAATAAACGCTACAAGAAGGGTTAATTGGGTGAGGATATTTAAGGCCATTATCTCCTTATCAATCCCTGTAAGTTCTCTATAATGGGTATAAAGGACTGCAGATAAACCTGACTGAATAAGCATAGCGATGGCGTTGCTTGGGCCAACGACTAAATGTCTTGAAGAGCCGAAAAGGGAGGCAATAAAAGCTGAAAAAATCGCTGCGAAAAGACCTGATGAAAGCGGCAAACCGGTCACAAAAGCAAAAGCCATTGTCTGCGGAACCGTTAGAAAAGCTACAGTTAAGCCTGCTTGAAAATCTTTCTTTAGCGTCTTTAAACTCAAACTTGTCAGATCTTCTCTTAACCCGCTAAAAGCTAAATCATCAAAGTAATGATCGAAATAATGATTGATATGCATAGTCAACCTTGCTCTCGATAGAACAAATATTCTCGGTATGTGTAGGATTTTTATGAGACTTCTTTCGAAAGAAATCTATTGTAACATTAAGGCAGAATAGATTTTAAAGCTTACCACAATACAGAAATATAAATCTATCTTTTGAGGGGCCTTTCTCAAACTATCCCTTGTTGCATTCGCTACCGCTACTTAAGTTTTAATAACAAATATAAAAATTGTTTTAAAATTATTCCTTTTTGTTTTTTAAAATTAATCTCCTTCAAAAAGACGTTATTTGGTACTATTCTTAGGTATCATTTAGTTTAAATTTAAAGCCATCCATGACCTCATATTTAAAACTTGCCCTAGTCGGCAGACCGAACGTTGGAAAATCCGCCCTTTTTAATGCTATCGCTAAAAAACGAGTCGCTATTGTTGATGAAGCAGAAGGGGTGACAAGAGATCGTATCTATACTCTTTGCGATTTTTTCGGAAAATCCTTTATCGCCGTCGATACGGGAGGAATTGATCCTAGATCAAAAGCCCCCTTTAATGAAGAGGTCAAAAAGCAAGCGGAACTTGCTATTGAAGAAGCAGACACTTTGATTCTTGTAGTCGATGGGAAAGCCGGGGTTACCCTACTTGATGAGGAGCTTGCCAGGCTGCTTCTTAAAAAACAAAAAAAAGTAGTCTTAGCCGTCAACAAAATTGATGATATCTCGAAGAGCCATCTTATTCACCAATTCCATTCTTTGGGTTTAACTAAGATCATCCCCGTCTCGGCCACACAAAACTGGAATATTGCAGAGCTTCTTGAAGCCGCGCTTTCCGGGCTTGATGAGAAAAAAGGAGAGGAAAATAATTATCCCAAAGTCGCTGTCGTAGGAAGGCCGAACGTTGGAAAATCCTCCCTTGTTAACTACTTGCTTCAAGATGACCGCTGCATTGTAAGTCCGATTCCCGGAACTACAAGAGACAGCATCGATGTTACTCTAATTCATAACGAAAAACCTTATATCTTTATCGACACCGCTGGTATTCGAAGAAAAAAAGCAGAACATGATGTCGTTGATAAATTTGCGGCCATTAGAACTCAAGAAGCCATTGAACGCTCCGATATTTGCATCTTAATGATTGACGCCGTTGAAGGGATTACCCTTCATGATAAAAAAATTTCCAAATCTATAGAGGATGCCGGCAAAGGCTGTATTCTTTTAATTAATAAATGGGACTTAATTAAAGGCTTTAGAATGGAACATTGCCTTCAAGGCATTGAAGAGGAAGTCCCCTTCTTAAAACATTGCCCCAAGGTTTTCACTTCTGCAAAAACCGGAAGAAATGTGGATGAAATTTTCCCTCTTATCGATCTTATTGTGGAAGAGGGCAAAAAAAGGATCACAACCCACCAACTCAATGCTTTCCTTGTTCGAGCCATGCAGCTTAACCACCCTCCTATGATCCAAGGAAAAAGGCTTCGCATTTACTATATGACCCAAGTCGATGTCAATCCGCCTAAGTTCATCTTGTTTGTAAATTATGCCTCCCTTCTCTCGGATACTTATAGAAAGTATCTTTATAATCAGTTTAGAAAGTCTTTTGCGTTTACAGGCCTTCCAATCCGTATCCATACTAAGGATAAGGCTAAAGAGAGCCGAAAGAAAAAAGCTGAAAATCGATTAACCCCTTTACCGGAAAGCGTCTATCAAAGAGAAAAGATGGCAGAGACGCTCGATGAACAGGAAGACAGGCTTGAACAACTTCAAGCTTTCGAAGATGAAGATGGCCTTGATTAGCCATTAACCACAAAATAGGTTAATCAGTTTAATCTGCAAACCCATGACTGTCAAGGCCAGGGCCTGACCTTAGATTTCATATTTTTTTATAAATAAAGCTCGACGGAAAGTTGTTTGTAATTACAATCTTTCATTTTTTATATATTTTTTTTGAATTTACTTATCTTCTAATAAGAATTTTTTAAATTCTTATTTTTATAAACAAAAAAGATATTAGTGTGAATTTTTCAGAAATTTAAATTAAAATTTATTGATTTCTTTAACGGTTCCTCTTTTTAGAAAATATCAAAGAACTACCAACCCAATCTTAAACCTTAAGATAAAGCAAGCTTGCATAAAGAACGGCAGAAGAAGCAAAGGATGCTGTTTTCAGGATCCTGACCTTATTAAAGCGCGGGGGTTGGTAATGAACTAAAAAGATTGATACCCCGATTGAAAAAATAATTATTATTTTGTTTGCAAAACGGGTTAAAAATTTTCTTAAAACGAGACTTGTGGCAGTATGCGATAATAAAAAAGGATCGTTTATAAGACTATGCCGCATAGTTATCAATTAACCCGCTATCCCTTGGGCAGCCTGCGTGAAATTTGGGCCCTTTCCTGGCCCCTGATATTAAGCCTATTTTCTGCAAGCTTAATGCATTTTTCCGATAGGATTCTATTATCCCATTATTCTATTGATACTTTAAATGCCGCAACTACCTCTGGGACTGCTGCCTATAGCCTTCTTATACTTCCCCTGTCCTTGGCTGGCATCTCTCAAGTATTTGTAGGAAGATTCCATGGCAAAAATAAGTTGAGAGAGTGCGGCAAACCCGTCTGGCAAATGATTTTCTTTTCTCTAATGACAATCCCGATCTTTGTACTTTTGGGGAGCATCTTTCCTGAAGTGTATTTCAAAGACTCTAGGATTAAGTCAGAAGAAACACTTTACTTTAGCTGGCTTCTTTTTTTCTCGCCGATTTTCTGTTTGAATGCCGCGCTATGCGGATTTTTCACAGGAACCGGAAAGGTAAAAATTGTAACTATCTGCATTGTCCTTGCCAATGCCTTAAACATCTTTCTCGATTTAATTTTAATCTACGGCAAATTTTATTTTCCGGAACTTGGAATTAAAGGCGCTGTTTTAGCAACAGGAATTGCGGAATCTTTAGCCACTTTTCTTCTCTTCGCTATTTTTTTATCCAACAAAAATAGAAGGCTTTATCATACTTTAAAACCCTCTTGGGATTTCAGGTTATTTAAAGAATCATTCAAAGTCGGGTTGCCGGCAGGTCTTGGCGTAGCTATTGAAGTGAATGCTCATTTCCTTTTTATGAAAATGATTAGTTATACAGGCGAAATAGAACTATCCATCGCCTCCTTGCTTCAAAGCCTATATTTTTTAGTGATGTTTCTGCCGGAAGGCCTTTCAAAAGCTGTGACTGCTATATCTTCCAATCTAATCGGAGGACAAGAAAGTAAGCCCATTTTTAAAATGCTTAAGTCTGCTTTTATATTACATACAATCTTTTTTACTTTTCTTGCTTCCTTCCTCTTTTTCTTTTTTTCAAGCGTGTTGGAAACCTTTTTTATTGCAGATCTTGCCTTTATGAAAAACCCTCAATTTATTGAGAAAGCAAGCAGCTCATTTCTCTATTTTCTTCTTTTCTTTTTGGTGAATGGCTTTAGTAAAATTTTAACAGGACATCTAACCGCCGCAAAAGACACCCGCTTTATTTTAAAAGTGGAAAGTTTACTCATTTTAGTTGCCTACCTTTTACCCCTATACTATGCCCTTATGGTTTCCGATGGGGGCGTGAAAGAAGCTTGGGCTATTTTTTTCTTCCATAGCTTTTTTAGTTTTCTTATTTTTGGAAGACGATACCTATCCTCGAAATGGGCCATTGGCGAAAAGGATGCCATAAAAGCAGAAGAGGCCTAAGGGTCGATAGAAGCGAACTCAAGGAGAGCTTTAAGATCGGATCGGTCGAATTCTTTCATAAACCTGAAGTCTTCTTGAATGATGACTTCGCTAAGAAGTGCCGCTTTTTTCTTTATGATCGCATCGATCCTTTCTTCGAAGGTGTTTTTAGTAACAAGCTTAAAAACTTGAACCCCCCTTGTTTGACCATAACGATGCACCCTGTCTGTCGCTTGATTTTCTTTAGCAGCGTTCCACCATCTGTCATAGTGAATTACAATGGAACCGGCTGTTAGATCAATTCCAAGCCCTCCTGCAAGAAGCGAAGCTAAGAAAACTTTGCACTCAGGATCCTTATTAAATCGGCTGACTTCTCTTCCTCTTTGTAAAGTCGCGCCTCGAAGAGAAGCAAACCCAATGCCTTTTTCCTGCAAATAAAGCTCCATAATATCAAGCATGGCTAGGTACTGCGAAAAGACGACCACTTTCTGACCGCTTTCTAAAGCCTCGGATAAAAGCTCAATAAACAGATTCCATTTACCCGATTCAAATTCATTGTAAAGAAACGGCTTCTTTAGAAAAACAGCCGGGTGGTCGCAAATTTGCTTAAGATGAGTCAAAAGGGCAAAAATATGAACCAAAGGAACAGGCTTTGAGTAATTATCGATTTCATGGAGAATTTTCTCTCTTGATTTACTTAAAACTTCGTTATATAAGACAAGCTGCTTGTCTGTTAAATCACAATGGGATACTTCTTCTGTTTTCTCAGGCAGATCCTCTAAAACTTCTTTCTTGATTCTTCTTAAAACAAACGGATGGATAAGGCGTCTTAAGGTTTTTTTTCGATTGTCATCATTCTCTTTCTCGATGGCTTTCTGGAAATATTCCTTATACTCTTTTTCAGGCGGCATATAGCCTGGGAGCACAATTTCAAAAAGCGCCCTTAGCTCAGATAGATTATTTTCAATAGGAGTGCCGGTTAACCCAACCCGCATAAACGCATTAATAGAAATGAGAGCTTGGTGGACCCGTGAAATCGAATTTTTGGCAATTTGAATCTCATCGCAAATTAAAAGATCGAAGGCTATCTTGGAAATTTCCTTAGCATCGCTCCTTAATATCCCGTAGGTTGTTAAAAAAATGTCATGGCCTTCAAAATCTTTTAAAGCCCTTTTCTGGCCATGATAGGAAAAGACTTTTATTAACGGCATGAATTCATTTAATTTTTCACGCCAGTGATACATTACAGAAGTTGGGCATACAATTAGAATTTTGGGCTTTGGCTTCGAATTTTCATTATTTAAACTAAAAATAGCTGAAATCAAGCCCATCGATTGGTGCGTTTTTCCAAGGCCCATATCATCGCAAAGAAGCCCTGAGAGTCCATGGAGATAAAGAAAGAAAAGCCAAAAGACACCTGTTTCCTGATAAGGTCTAAGCTGGCTTTTCAGCTCTGACAGGTTGGGCATAAGATGAGGCCTGAAGCTTCTTAACTCATCTAAAATTTCTTGCGATTTTTTTAAATCTTTAGGATCGACTTTAAGCTCTAAATCAAGAAATGCATCCACTTTATAGAAGTCGAGAGGAGATAGTAAAATTCGATTCTTTTTAGGATCGATTTGCTTTTTCTTAAGTGATTTAAGCCACCTGTAATTGATTTCCTTTAAATTAATTAAACCGGCATTTGAAAAAATAAAGTCCTTTTTTTGAAAAAGAGCTTCTAGAATTTCTCTTAAGGCAACTTCTCCATATTCGGTTTGATAATAGATTGAAAGACCGTATTGACTGCCCTCTTTAGTGATTTGTTTTATGAAAGCTTTAATGAGACTTGGTTTTTTTATTCTATCATCGTAATAGGGAATGACTCTTTTTAATCCCGCCAGTTCGTTTTGAAGAAAAGAGAGCACCTTTTCTTTTGGGATTTTGAGGTCTTGCTTATAGCTTTCCGGAAGCCGTAGGTGGGGTGGAAGTTCATAAAACCCTTTGTCCCTAACATAGACTACATCATCATACAGAATCACCTGTTGCCAGGTGAGATCTTTTGCAAGTTCAAAATGGGGTTTTAGCTCAAGGGTCTCCGGGGTTTCAATTTTTAATTCCATCCACGATTTAATTATGGGCGGAAATTGTGTGAAGAAATGGGGTATCAACTTTAATTCTTCCCGTCTTTCTTTAATAAATAAAGGCACTTGCTCTTTTGCTAAGGAAAGACCCGGCCTAATAGAAAGAGGCGCTGTCTGCGGTTTTTTCTGATAAAACCCTTGACCTTCAATGTAAAGGTAATTGCCAAATTCTTTTGTTTTCAAAGTCCCGGCATGAAAATGAAGTTTTGCTCCGAAAGTAAGCCTGCCGCTTTTATCCACAGAATATGCCAGCATCTCCTCAAGTGAGCTCACAAAAATATGAAAACCCGGCATCTCATTCAAGAAGGATTTATATTTTGTGATAAAAGCGCTTATTTCCTCTTCAGGGACCTTTTTAGGAAGCTTTTCTAAACTTTTTTTATCCAGCTTAAAAAAGCCTTTTGTTTGAATAAAAGCCCAATCCCCAAATAATTGTGAAAAAGGAAGCAATAAATCTTTCATTTCAAAAAGATAAGGCTCTAAATCTAAGTTCCACTTATCATCAAATTTAAGATCATATTTTAGATGAACAGGCTTCTTATCTAGGGGAAAACCGCCAAATTCCTTACCCAGTTTAAAAAGATATTCATCTAGAAATTGACCGATAGATTCTCCATGAATTCTCTTGTCTTTGTTTTCAGACTTAAAAGACCTTGGGAAAAAACCAACATTTGGGATGTAGGCAAAATCGCCTATAACAAAGGATTCATTTTTGCCGATTTTATTTTCTTCTTTTGCCTTATAGGGCAAATGAAGAACCCCTTCTTTTTCGTCATACCACGCATGGATAAGACGCTCCTCTTCTTCCTCAATAAAAACTTGTAGCGAAGCGCTCACTGTTTTTAATGAGGGAATGATAGAAGATAGCTTTTCCATCGGGAATTCAAAACGGAAACGAAAACTCTGAAAAATTGCCTCGATCTGGTGGGGAAGCTCATTTTGTCTTTCTACAAATAAAACTTCATATTTATTATTTTCTATTTGCTCAAGAAAACAACGCTTTCCAAAATCATTCCAAAAAGAAAACTCAAACCGCTGCTTTTCATTAATTTTTCCTTCTTGCCATAAGAGTCTCTCCTCTTCTGTAAGCGACAAATAGCTTAAAGATCCTTCTTGGAGAGAAGCCCTATTTTTAAAAACCTCTTCAATGAGTTTTTTCCCTTCATCCGATAGAGGTTGAAAGTAAAATCGACAACTCGAAGATTCGTTCTTTGCTTTAAGTTCATTTTTTGGAGAGATTATAAAAAGATCGGGGTCTTCGTGAAAGCAATCTTCGGCAAGCTGAAAAAGAGCTCTCCAAAAACTATGGAGGTAGAGCATGTGCAAAGGCTCTCCGCTTCTACCTATAATCCATAGATAAGAGGCTGCGATATGGACGCATTTTTCCTCCTCACTATCGCATATCGGACAAAAGCTATCGTGAAGAAAGCCAAGGTCGTCTACTTGCAAAAACGTCCAAATGAGCTGCCCTGTAGGCGGATCTAAAATTTCGACTTGATAAGCCCCTTGCGCAAATTCCGCATCTTTTGGCGGACTTAGAGCCAATAATTTTTTGGCTTCTTCCTTAAAGGGTTTTAAGATCTCAGGCAGACTCATGATATATAAAAATTTTTATAATTGGCTATTTTGAAGGTATACCGAAGGCATTTCAAAAGTTGGTTTTTAGCTTTGCCGGTATCCTGGCCTTTAAATCGGGCTGCATCGCACTTGGCCTTTAGGCAGGCGCTGCTTCGCCGCCGGCAAACCTGATTTAAATTCGAGTCATCGGCTTTGTTAAAATTCCAACTTTTGAGATACCTTCGGTATAACAGTGAATCTTTTTTAATCCTACTATTTCTATTAAACTGAGTCAAATCTGTTGTTGAAATTTCATAAAAACATATAAACTAATAAACTAGCATAGTTAATTATTTAAACCAATTAATCTGATATTAATATTACTAAATTAAAATATAAGACAAAAACTAATCCAAGGCAAAACTATGAAACAACTCATTTTAAAAACTTTTCTTACTGGTTTTGGAGCCCTTGCTTTTTTTGCTCCTTGGCAAGCGGAAGCTCTAAAAATCAAAGTTCAACCAAGCCTTTCTTTTTTCCAATCTTACGGACACGTAAGAGAAGAGCCGGTAGTGGTACAACCCGTTCAACCTGTTATGGTTCAGGAAGTTTATTATACACACCCTTATCCACCTCAAAGAGTTCCGGTTCTTGTCCCGGCACCTGTTTATAATGTTTATTACCCGCCGCAAAGAGTCGTTTATCATCCGCCTATGCACTATAGAACACATTCCCATAGCACTAATTTCGGACTGACTTTTAAATTCAGATAATAAATCTACTAACCCGATTTGCATTATGCAATTCGGGTTTTTATCTCGATCTATTGAGACAAACCCCTTTTTCGAGCGGCATCAACCAAGCTTTACTCTCCAAAACTAAACTCCCACGGGTTTGGATTTCGCGAAGAAAATACGAAATCTTCTTTTCAGCTCCAAAGAAGAGATTTGGTCCCTCAAGGCTTAAAGCGCCAACCCATAAGGAATGGAATCCCCAAGAAGTTCGAGGTCTAAAGAGACGGGTAGAAGCTCTTTTGGAGCTTTTGTTTTTAAGTATTCCGATGTCTTTTGATATAGGTCATTATCAATATCAAATTCCCGAATGCCTCTTTGAGAAATTTGCATTAGCGCCGAATAATATTCCGTTCTATCGGACTCTAAAGTTAATAATTTTTTGACCCATTCTGAAGCTTCTTCTTTGGGAATGAGATTTTCAATGGAAAGACTTAAAAGTTTTCTTGATCCAAGACGTCCAATGGCGTAAAGAGAAGCGCTGTCTCTTTTCTTATTTTCATCCATATATTTAAAAAGAGCTCTCCCTAACTTAATTTTCACCTTCGGCTCTAAAAGTTCAAAAGAAGAAAGGGTTCTTGCAAGTTCTGCAATCACATAGCTATTTTGATTTTTGGTGACAATGGCACCCTCTTTATCCAAAAGCCTGGCAAGAAGCGGAATGGATATTTGATGTTGCTGGCCTTTATTCAAGCCAAGAGAAAGCCTTCTTAAAGCGATTAGCTCTTGCAAGAAAACGTCATCGCTTTTCTTCTCTTTAAACCTCTTTAAATAAATTTTCCAAAAAGAATTTATTTTTTGATCATCCATCGGGTAGCCGATGCCGGGGCGCATGAAGTAGCCGAATAAGTTCCACCATTTACTCTCCGAAACAACGGATTTCTCTTCATAAAGGGCTAGAAGCTCGCCTGCAAAATTCCTGAAGAGGGCTGTTGGAAACTCCCCTTTCTTTTTTTGTAAAAGGGTCTCAATATCTTCTAAAACGTTTTCTTTAAAAGGTTTTTCAATAAAGCCTTTTCTTAATTTTTGAGCCGCCTCCTCGATTTCTTTTTCTTCAAAAGTCCCTTCGGTTTCAGAGCGACCGTAGTGCGATTGAATTTTTGTTGGGGCGTCTAAAAAAAATTCCAGTTTCCAGGAATGCGGGGTTTTTTCGGAATCTAGACAAAGATCTAAAGTTTGAAGAGCGGTTAGATGCGCTGATAATTTAACAGAGATAGGTTGAGACAAAACTGCTCCTTTACCGTACCGGATAAAAGTCCTGACATCCGATACTTTCGTAAAACTTTCTTCATCAATGTCTACAAAAGTCCCCTGAGTATCAATAGGCCTTATAGAAGAAGATAATAAAGTAAAACTTACGGGTTCATTAGGCTTTACTTTGAAGGGTTCGCTAAAAGAAAATCTCTCATTTAAAGAGCATCCCCGGCTAAATAGGGTTAATGCTTTTTTTTCCTTCCCTTGTTGCAATACCAAATAGTAGGATTTCGGCAAGCCGGCCCTTATTTGGACACCTTCTCCTTTTTTGGAAAGAGAAAAAGAGCAAGCCCCTTTGGAGCACGCTTGATCATAATTTCTATTTTCAAGCATTTTTATCGATTGGTCAGGGTACCATGCTCTTATAGCTTCCATGACCCAATTCCTTGTCAAAGCGCTTTTAAAAACGCCGCCGTTAAATAGGATGTTTGCGGGGAATTTATCGGATGGCAGCTTGGTTTTTAGAAAACTCCCTAAATGAAATAAAAGGTTTGGATTTTCTTCATAAGGTAAACCAAAAGTTTTTAATCCTTGCCGGCTTTTTGATTTTACATCAATAGATTCCAAAGGGACATATTTAAAAAAGCCATTTTGTAATAATAAGAGAGCTTCTTTGGTGTTTAATGTAATTTTTATCGTATTGGCAATGACTGAAGATGAGCTTCCCTGAAGCAATAGCGAATATTCTTCTTTGGGGTCTAATCCCATAAATTCTTCTTTTATCTCTTTCACTTTTCGAACTAATTTTTGAAAGAGAAAGCTATCTATTGCTTTTAGAAAATTCCCATTTTCTTCAAGAAAGGTTGCCAAGCAAAGGTCCATGTTATCGCCGCCAAGAAGTAAATGTTCTCCAACTGCAATCCTAGTAAGACCTTCTTCTCCGCATTCAATCAAACTGAAGTCGGTAGTTCCCCCTCCACAGTCAACGATAAGGTTTAAGGAATTTTCCCCTAAAATCTCTTTCCAATTTTTTTTATTGTCTTGCAGCCAGGAATAAAAAGCGGCCTGCGGCTCCTCTAAAAGAGTGATATTTTTTAAGCCGGCAAGGGTAGCTGCTTGTTCGGTAAGCCTTCTTGCCTCCTCTCCAAAAGAGGCAGGGATCGTGATGATCGTTTCAAGCTCAGGCAATTCTAAAGAAATGTTTCCCTTAGAGACTTCTTTTTTCCAAGCCCACACAATATGTTCTAGAATCCTTGTTGTGGCAACAAGCGGGCTTATTTTTAAAGAACCGTCATTTAGCCCAAGAGGTAAAAAAGCTTCTTCCCGATGAGCTCCGCCATAGCAAAGCCAGCTTTTAGAAGAGGCAATCAGCCTGTCGGGTCTTTCACTGCCAAGGGCAACAGCTTTTTCCCCAATGCAGTAAGACATAGGTCTGTCGAGGTCAATTTCTTTAGGGGCCATCTCAAAAGAACTTGCAAGATAGCAGCAAGAAGGAAGGGCAGTAAGCTTTTTTAATTCCCCGGTTTTTGAAAGCTGGGGAATTAAAAAAGGTTTAATCTCTTTCTTTGCCGATTCACTATCGACAAGAGACAAGGTAGTGTTTGTTGTGCCTAAATCTATACCGACAATCAGTCTCATAATTTTCCGATAAATTTTTCAGCGGGCGTGTAAGGGTAGCCTAAATCATGAGCTACCCCCTCATAACATACGTCTCCATAGCAAACATTTAAGCCATTTAACAAATGAGGGTTTTTAAAAGCATCATTAAGTCCGAGATTGACAATTGTTTTAACAAAAGGGATGGTTACCATTGTGAGCGCATAAGTAGCGGTTTTTGCAGCAGCACCCGGCATGTTTGTCACACAATAATGAATAATACCCTCTTCGATGTAAGTTGGTTTTTCATGCGTTGTAGGCCTTGAAGTTTCAAAACACCCCCCTTGATCAATTGAAATATCAACAATGCAAGATCCTTTTTCCATTAACTGCAGCATCTTTCGAGTCACAAGTTTTGGTGCTTTTTTTCCTTGAATCAAGACAGCTCCTATGACAAGATCGGCATCTTTTAAGCTATCCTCAATGGAAGAGGCGGTTGAAAAAATAGTTTTAACCTCACCTTTAAAAAAAGCATCGAGCCATTTTAATCTTTCAGGCTGCTTTTCGATAATAGAGACAGAAGCGCCCACCCCTTTTGCCATTCGGGCTGCTTCAAACCCGGCTGTCCCACCTCCTAAAATGACAACGTTTGCGCCGGGCACGCCTGGAACACCGCCAAGAAGGATCCCTTTTCCTCCATTATTTACCTGCAGAGCAGTTCCGCCCATCTGTATAGAGATTCTTCCGGCTATCGCGCTCATCGGTTCTAAAAGAGGAAGTCTTCCTTGGGCGTCGGTTACAGTTTCATAGGCAATGCCAATGATCTTCTTTTTCAAAAGAGCTTCTGTTAATTCTCTATCCGGAGCTAAATGAAGGTAGCAAAAAAGAATTTGCCCTTCTCTTAAAAGGGAGATTTCTTGGCTTTGAGGTTCTTTAACTTTGATGATCATATCGGCTTCTTTATATATCGCTTCTGCCGAAAAAAGAATCTTAGCTCCCATTTCTTCATAGAGTTGATTTGTAAAACCGATAAGCTGTCCGGCATTATTCTCAACAAATACTTGCGCTCCCATATCCGTCAATTCCCGCACCATCGAAGGGGTAGCTCCGACTCTTGCTTCGCCTTGTTTGATTTCTTTGGGTATTCCTATTTTCATTTAAAAAGACTCCGGTTGATGTGATGAGTTTTCTTTATAGCCTTTCAGTTTTTAAGATTCTTAAAGAAGCTTTATGAAAAAATTTAAGTAAAGGAAGTCTTCGATTTCCACATCTTTAACGCTTTTATCTTAAGACTTCACTAAACCGCTTTTTTAAAGGAGATAGTATCAGGAAGGGATTTTCCCATCTCGTAATAATTTGGGGAAGAACCGATAATTTGAGCTCCTCCAAGGCATTTATTGCCCTCATAAAATACGATGGATTGGCCGGGTGTTATAGCTCTTTGAGGCCTTGAAAACTTTATGTGCAAGGTTCCATCCATCAACTTTACGACTTCACAAGCTTCATCACTTTGGCGATAGCGGATTTTGCTTGATGCCTTTAAGGGAAATTCCGGCTCTTCACCTTTAATCCAAGTGGCTTCTTTTGCAAAAAGCTCGTCTGCATAAAGAGCTCTTGAGTCATTCCCCTGATCGACAATAAGGACATTCCTTGTTACATCTTTTCCGACAACAAACCAAGCATCGCCTTCTCCGCCAATTCCAAGGCCCTGTCTTTGGCCCAAGGTATAATAAGCAATGCCTTGATGCTGTCCTAAAACCTTACCGGATAAGGTTTCAACATTTCCTTTTTTAATCGCTAGATACTGGCTCAAAAACTCTCTAAATTTTCTCTTTCCGATAAAACAGATCCCGGTGGAGTCTTTCTTTTTGGCATTGGCAAGACCCTTTTCTTCTGCGATCCGGCGGACCTCTTTTTTTGACATCTTACCGAGAGGAAAAAGAACCTTGGAAAGAACTTTCCCATCAATGGCATGGAGAAAATAGCTCTGATCTTTACTTGAGTCTTCCCCTTTAAGAAGGAAAAACTCGCCATTGCTTTCACTTATGTCGCAGTAGTGGCCGGTCGCTAAGAAATCGGCTCCGAGACTTAAAGCTTTTTCAAAAAGCACCTTGAATTTGATTTCGCGGTTGCAAAGGATATCGGGGTTAGGCGTTAATCCCGATTCATAGTCTTTTAAAAATTGAGCAAAAACATTGTCCTGATACTCTTTTGTGAAATTCACACTATAGTAAGGGATGCCAATAGTCTCTGAGACACGAACGACATCGTCATAGTCTTCCTTAGACTTGCAAACCCCGTTTTCATCAGACTCTTCCCAATTGCGCATATAAAGGCCTATCACATGATAGCCCTGCTCTTTTAGAAGGAGTGCGGAAACCGCCGAGTCCACCCCCCCCGACATGCCAACTACAACTGTCCTTATTGACTTATCCGTGGGCGAGGACATGGCCCTCTCCTTCGGTTTTAGCAATAATCACAGCGCAGCAAGTATTTCCAAGAACGTTTACAACGGTTCTAAACATGTCTAATATCCTTTCAACAGCTAAGATTAAAGCGACGCCATCGCCCGGCAAGCCGGCTGTATGCAGGATCATAACGATCGCAACGATACTTGCAGAAGGAATCCCGGCCATGCCAAAGGAGGTTAGAATAGACATCAGGATGATAATAGCTTGGAGACTGACGCTTAATTCGATACCGTAGGCCTGGCAGATAAAAAAAGTTGCGACGCAAACGTAAAGCGCTGTGCCGGATAAGTTCAGGGTCGTTGCAAGTGGCAGGGTGAAGCTCGTTATCCTATTTGAAACACCGGCCCTTCTTTCCACGCATTCAATCGAGATCGGCAAGGAAGCGGCTGACGAGCTTGTCGAAAAAGCTGTCAAAAGCGCCGGACCCATCGCTTTAAAATGACGAATCGGGTTGACGCCGCCTAAAAACTTAAGCAGGAGGGGAAGTGCAATAAGCGCATAGATCGCAAGAGAAATTAGGACGGTTAAAAAGAAAAAGCCGATCGGCTTAATAGAGTCCAAACCTGTTGTAGCTACAACTTTAGCAAATAAACCGAAAACCCCGATTGGCAAGGCTTGCATGACAAGATGGGTCATGCACATCATTACTTGAAATAAGCCTTTCCAAAAACCTAAGAGCACATCGCTTGGACCTTTTTCAATTTTCGGGATAAAAAAGCCGAAAAGGAGGCTGAAGAAAATAAGCCCGAGCATTTGGCCTTGGGAGGCCACCGCCAGAATGTTTGACGGGATTAATTTTAGAAAGATCTGTGAAATTTTTGTAAAGGCATCCTGTTTTTCTAAATTTAAAGAAACAGCCGGGTTTTGGAAAGCTTCTTTTAAAACCATCGTATGCCCCTCGCCGGGCGCTAAAAGGGTTACAAAAAACCAGCCGATAAGAACGGCCAAAATGACGGTGCCAATAAAAAGCGAAAAGGTTTTTATCCCAAGCGAGCCGAATGAATGTTCACTGCTCATTCTTGCAGTTCCGGTTATTATGGAAGCTGCAACGAGCGGGACCACAACCAGGGTAAGTGCATTAAGAAACAATTGACCAATCAATCCGAAAATATCGACAAGGGGGACTGAAAAAAGAGTTTTTTCGGTTCCGGCAAAAGCTCCCGCCAGGGCAGCTAACGTCATTGCAATAAACACTTTGAAAAGCATGTGTTGCTTCATAATCTAAGACCTTTCATGATATCTTTTTTCCGTGAATTAAAGTTTCCTACAAAAATTACTTTAATCGGTTGAATATAAAGAAAGATTATAGACGAAATTTCTGTTTCAAAGAAGTGTTTTCCCTATCCGCGCTCTAAAACTTTTTTTTGAATATCAACAAAAGACTCCTTTGCCTGATACTTTTCTCGAAGGGAGTTATAATCTTTTTTTGAATAAATTGACCAAAACTCATCTTCTGTAAGAAAAGAATAACTATAAAGCATCTTCTTTCCTCCTTTCATAATGCAAAGACGGTCTAAGTCCTTAACAATTTCCCTCCCGGTTAAAGTCCCTTTAGCCATCCCATAAACGCCGACATCCACAAGCAGTTTTTCCTCATGGCCGGGCTGATAATGAGGAGAGAAAAGCTCTTTTCTTTCCGCTTTCTTCACTGGGCAAAGCCAGAGGGGAATGATCTTATGCTCTTTTAAAATATGGGCAATAAACTCTTCTGTTTTAGAAAAAGGCAAATAATAATCCTGGATGCAAAAGTAATTGGCAAACCATTCTTCAGTATCTTGATGTAAAAATCGGTACAGCCTGGAAGAGCCCATCATCCAACCAAAAAGGGCCCGAAACCAAAAAGGAGCTTTTGTCATTGGGTCAAACCCCTTTTCAACTTTCGACAAGCTTGTTCTCTCCGCCTTTAACTTTACTAACTCTAAAATATACCGGCTTAAAATTTTAGAATTTAGGGCATATCCCCCCATCCAAAAAGCTGCCCTATCATGTCTAAAAAGGTAGTCCTCTAAACGCATTTCTTCCCTCTCCACTTGATCTTGGGATCTCTCATGTAAATGCTGGTAAAACCAAGGAGAGTGATAGGGCTTTAAAGAGAGAAGGGGCAAGTTTGAGTTTCGCTTAACTTTAAGTTTTGCAGTAGCAATGAGTGTATTATCCAAAGAAAAGACAAGACCTTCCAGATAATCAACTTCGCCATCAAGAGATGCTTTTTTAAAAAAATCAAGCGCTTTATCAAGCGAGTTGAAACGATGGTAGGATAGTTCAACAAAGGGTTTTATTTTTTCAACTTCTATGGTCGCATTTAAAACTAATCCTAAAGAACCATAAGAGCCTGAAATGGCATAAAAAAGGTCTTCCTTATTTATTTTAGAAAGGTTTTGTATTTCTCCATCCCCTGTTAAAACCCTATAGGATTGGCACGTGTTATTAAATTGCCCAAACCTATGAGAGGAGCTTTCAATCGCCGCTCCATTAATCGCACCCCCTACCGTTATCCCCTTGAACTCAGGTAAAACTTTCGGCATAAATCCTTGGCTTTCCAGTTTCTTAAAGAAAGAGACCATGGTAAGTCCGGGCTCGATTAAAGCCGTACTGTCTTCTCGATTTAGGTTTAAAAGTCTATTTAAGGGGGATAAATCTAAAGTCGCTGTTCCATTTTTATATAACCCTCTTCTTAGGGTATTGGATGCGCTTGACGAGCGGGTTATGGAAATAGGAAGATGGTCTTTCTTGGCTTTTAAAAAATCAGATCGGATTTTGTCTAATTCACGGTTCATAGTTTAGCCCTTTAGCGCAAAATTAAAAATCTTCTCTATAAGGAAACGCCTGATATTCAGGTAAGCAATTTTTTCAATTTGTTGATTTGACAGCTTTAATTTACTCTTAAAAAGCGTAAGAACTCTTGGGTAGCAAGAGGCATTTTCAAACCTCTGAAAATACCATTCCTTATGAAGGGATCTTCTATCTTGCGGCAGATCTTCATCAAAAAAGAAATCTGCTCCAAAACAAATGGAATCTTCTCCTTTAGCGTCAAAAATATATTCTAGATGATCGGCTATTTTCTCAAAAGAAGCCTCATCTATAAAAAAACGAACAAAATTTAAACCGATTAACCCCTTTCTTTTAATAATTTCCAAGATAAGATCTTTAGGTAAATTTCGTGGAACATCTTGAATTGCGCGAGCATTGGAATGGCTTGCTATAATCGGAAGCTCCCACCCTTTTTTAGAAAGAAATTCAAGAGAATCCCTTGCTAATTTATCGGAGGCATGAGACAAATCAAGAGCCATATTCTTCTCATAGAGAATCCTTAGCATCTCTTTTCCGTCAGGCTTTAAACCAACCTCTGTTAAAGCCCCTCCCCCGAATCGATTCTCTTTATTCCATGTTAAACTAACATAAATAATTGGGGCTTCCTTTTCTATTTCCGTGAGCCTTTCAAGGCCCTTTTCCAAAGATTCTTTTTCATCTACCAAAATCGATGCGTTTTCAACCGCCAAGGCAAACCTTAGACCCTCATTTTGTTCAAAATTATCTCTTGAGATTTTTGTTATGTCTTGAGGATAATCCTTCATTAACCTTTTAAAGGCTTCCAATTGCTTTTTACCATCGAGCACCCCTTTATTTTCGTCTTCAGCAAAAAGAGCCAAGGTTTGAAAAACTACTCCACCTTCTCTTAAGAGAGGTAAGGACGCGCGGGACCTTGGGTCTAAAAAAGTTCGATCGGCTGAGCCGGATAAAAATAGAAGTAAATCGCAATGTAAATCAAAAATAGGACTCGTCATGATTAAATATCTCAATAAGAATTATGGCTTTGTTATAGTAAGTTAAATTTCTAAAAAAAAATGCAAGGATGAAAAAAATTTGCTTTTTTCAAGATTCATATTTTTAATTTATGTTCTTTTTTTAATTGCTATTGCACCAAGCAAGCTAGACGGCAGCTTTTTTTTTGGAATTAAACCTTCATTCTTCCTCGGACTTCTTTCTTTTTTTCTTAGTTACTCCTTGATTTATGCTCTTTCCCTAAAATTTAACATGAGTTTAAAAAAAGGGTTTGTATTTGTGTCTGAGCTTTTGCTTTTGGCTTGCTTTCTAATAAATTTATTCCTTTTAGGGAGCCAAAGAATCTTCTTTACTAATTTTTCTTTATTTCCGGCCGTCGTTTTGTTTAGCACTTTTTTTATTTTTCTCTATTTTCTGGGCCTATTTTTTATTCATTATTTGGATTTTCGTTTAAAATCAGGTTCTCAAGAAAATAATGAAGCGTTGGATAAAAAAGCCTATGCTCATGGCCTTCATCAAATTCTATTATTTCTACCCTTAATTTTACCTTTTTTCTTCTTACTTTTTTTCTTTCATCTGCTGAGTTTTCTCCTAGAGGATGATTTAACCGATTCAAAAGCTCTTTTGGCTTTACTTGCCATCCTCCCAATTTTCATTATTTGCTTTCCCTGGTTTGTACAAAAAGCCTGGTGCGCTTATTCTCTTGAAAGCTATGGAGAGCCTTCACTTGTTGAACATTTGAATCAGATCTGTGAAAGGGCTTCTTTTAAACACGGGGGTTTAAAAGTGTGGACAGCTTTAGATAGAGCCCCAACCGCTGCCATTATCGGCACCTATCATAAATTTAGATATATTCTCTTCACAAAAAAACTTCTTAACAGCCTTTCTGATAATGCCCTGGGGGCTGTCCTTGCCCATGAAATCGGGCATTGCAAAAAAGGACACCTTTTCTTCATACCCTTTGTTTTTTCAGGCATGTTTCTATTAGGTTTTCTTTTCTCTTTGTTTATACATCCCTCGCTTTATAATTACTTTTTACAATTTTTTAATCCCCTTCTTGGCTCTCTTGCCGAAAGCGCTTCAGACCTTGCCATTGTCTTAATCTATCTTCTTCTTTTTGCCCTATATTTTCGTTTTATCTTTGGCTTTTACATCAGGCTTTATGAAAGGGAAGCCGATCTTTATGGACAATCGATTTCAGTATCTCCAAGACACCTTATTAACGCTCTTAACACGATTGGTATTTTAGGCGGAAACATTCACTCGAAACCAAGTTGGCATCACTATAGCATAGAAATAAGAAATCAAATTTTGGAACAATCAATTGTCGACCCGAATCTTGGATTTAATCATTCAAAGAAAGTAAAAAAATGGAACCTCGTCTATGTCTTCTCATTTTTCCTTCTTTTAACTTTGGGATTCGCGGGCATCAAGCTCACGAATTTTTTATAATCAACCCTCTTCCCAAATAATAGAGATTCGAAATAAAATCGAGGAACCACCAACCACCGAAAAAGAACAAACATGAACGAAAAAAGCATTCTTTCACTATGGGAAAAAGCCTCAAAAAAAGCTATTGAGGATTATCTTCACTTTCTTAGCTATCCCTCAGTTAGTTCAGAAAAAAAGCATGAAAGCGATGTAAAAAACTGCGTTGATTGGCTTAAAAATTATATGAAAACAATGGGGCTAAAAACAGAGTTGATAGAGACAGCTGGCCACCCGACTCTTTTAGCCAGCTATGAAGTAGATCCTAATAAACCTACGCTTCTTTTATATGGTCATTATGATGTTCAACCCGTTGATCCGATCGAACTATGGCACTCCCCTCCTTTCTCGCCAACCATTATAGACGGATCTGTATTCGCAAGAGGGGCACAGGATAATAAAGGTCAAATTTTTTATTGCATTCAGGCAGTTAAATATCTTCTAGAAGAGGAAGGGACGCTTCCCTTAAACATAAAATTTTTAATTGAAGGCGAGGAAGAGACGGGCAGCCTAGGCCTTTCCAAAATCTTGCCCTCCATCAAGGATTCTATAAAAGCGGACTATGTAGTGGTGGTAGATGTTGGCATCCCGGCAAAAGATGAACCTGCCATCACTCTTGGCCTTAGAGGCATTATTACCTTCGACATCAACCTCAAAGGGTCCAAAAACGATCTCCACTCCGGGATGTACGGCGGTTTGGCTTATAACCCCAATCATGCGCTTGTAAAGGTGTTGGCCTCTCTAAGGGATGAAAATGGGAAAATTGCCATTCCGAATTTTTATGATGAGGTTGAGGACTTAACCGCTCTTGAAAGAGAAGAATATGATTTGGAGTTTGATGAGAAGAGTTATCTTAGCCAGACCGGATTTCCGCCAACAGGGGGGGAGGAAATTTTTTCACCTGGTGAGAGGCGAGCGACAAGGCCCACTCTTGAAATTAATGGAATCAATGGGGGCTATTCAGGCGATGGCTTTAAAACTGTCATCCCCAAAGAGGCGCATGCTAAAATCTCTTGCCGGCTTGTTCCTAATCAAGACCCTGAAAAAATAGGGCTTCTTGTCAAAAATCATATCCAAAAAATCGTACCGAAAGGCATTGAGGTTGAAGTTGATTTTCACGAAGGAAAAGGGATGCCTGTCAGGTTAACTAAGGACTCTCCTCTTGCAAAAGCTTTTGCTGAATCCTATGAATCCATTTTTAAGAAGAAATGCCGATATATTTTGGAAGGCGCCTCTATCCCGATTGCCGCTGAACTAAAGAACGCCTCAGGCGGCGATCTTCTTCTGGTAGGTCTTGGACTTCCCGAAGATCTAATCCATGCCCCAAACGAGAACTTTTCACTTGATAGATTCAAAAAAGGTTTTTGCATTATTGCGGGAGCACTATTTAACCTAGCTTCAGTAAATAAACAATAATTTATTGTTTTATATAAATATTAGTTTATATGCGACTTTAATATAATATTGAATTTATAAGATAAACTTCTTATACTCCTCTTTTATTATTTTAATTTAATAAGAAAGGCAAGTCTATGCAAGTACCTGATAATTCACATCTTCCTCCTTCTTCATCAAGTAACAACTCGGAGAGAAGGAATCAACAAACCACAAGCCCTCAGCTTAACTCTTACCTCGGCAGAGTAGTCACCGAACTATCGGCTAACGATATAGAAGACAATGGGGGCTCAAGTATTGTAAATGCTTCTCTTTTCAACCAAGCCATGATTTACACTTGCTGTGGACGTACAGAAGACTTGGAAGTCATAAAAAGATATGAGCAAGACAAAAAAGGCAAAGTTTGTATTTTTTGCAGAAATAAAGAGTATAATCTTGTTCCAAACCGTGATATGCAAAATGTGATCGATGCCGCTAAAGCCAAAGAAAAGGCAAAGAACAATCAAGAAACCGATCAAGCCCCAAAAGACCCTGTTGAGATATTAATTGATCAAATTGCCGTCAAAATGCTTGAAAACCCGGTAGCCGCTTTAGAATTTTGCTACAATTGCTGGGAAACTTATGAAGACAACCCTAAATTGATCGATATTAAAGATAGTATTCTCGAAACCCTCCGCAATCGCTATAAGACTGAAAAAGATACCTTATTCGGTTTGCTGCTTGAATTTGAAGACAAGATTTGCGTCAAAGCGTTAGAGACTTTTAGACATGATCTGACTAAACTCTTTGATAACGAGCATAAAAGCGAAGCTGATCATCTCTCTAGAAGACAATCTCAAGCACAAACCCCGCAGGCTACCATCTTTACTATCAGGCTCGGAAGCGGAAAAGAAGGAATTTTTCAAGGCATAGAAGAAATTTATAAAAGCTACTCCGAGGACCCAACTCCCTGCGTTAGAATATCAACTCAGAGAGCCACAAACTTCATAAACGATCTTTTAAGAGTCTCTGCCGAAAAAATCAACTCCTCCCCGATAGGGCAATCTTTGACCCTTGTCTTAGAGGCTTCTTTAAATTATTGTTACACAAGCACGAATACAGTTCCTCTAGGTTTTATCCAAACAATTGGCATACTTATAAGCCAATCCCTTTCAACAAACGTCTCACCGCAAACGAATATGTTAAGGATTAGCCGATTAGATCCAACGCAAACGTTATCTCTTCAGAGACAAATACAATCTCAGCAGCCTTTAGGTCAAGGGCCGCAGCGTTTTGCGCAAGCCCAAAGAACTCAACCATCCCGGCCCCAACAGCCAACTATAAGACCTTCACCCTCCCCTTTGACTCATCCGATTCCCTCAGGCCGTCAATACCAAGGAATGGCTGTTACTCAAACTCCTCGGCCCCAACAATATCCCGGAATGCCTCCTCAAACCCCTAGGCCGCAACAATATCCCGGAATGCCTGTTCCTCAACCTAGGCCTCAACAACGCGGAAGGGTGCCTGTGACTCAAACCCCTCGGGATCAACAATATACAGGCGTGCCTCAACCTTTTTTTACTACTCAACCTCAACAATACCCCGTGATGCCCCAATATCCGGATATGCCCCCTCTTCCACAACCTCCAAGACAACAAGGATCGGGAAATGCGCAAACCCTTCCACAAGGATATAGACCTACGTCCACACCAACTCACGGGAGGCCTCTTCCTTCGCAATCAATGCAATATCAAAATCACCAACACGTTATTACTTCAAATACTCAAGAAACAACGAGTTCATTACAGAATGTACCTTTCCTCAGAAGCGTTCCAGCTTTAGAGAATGGAAGCTTCTCCTCTTCTCCCTATGCAACAGACGAGCTACGTTCTATCCACTCACCTTTAATTAGGGCTATGCTTACATCAGACAATCCTCCGGTTCCGTCCAGCAGACAAGCCGCGAGGGAGGATCTATATGCCGGGGAAGAGCCTGAAGAAAAAGAAAATGATGATGATATTGATCCGGATAGCTTTTTCTCCGATTTCATAAATCCAAACGAGGATACACCTGCCTCATCCACCACATCCACCACATCCACCACATCTACTTCGTCTACCCCGCAAGCAAGCCAGACCCCTAACCAGAAATTAATTTTAAAAATGTATGAGGACTTAGCAAACTTAACAAGCGCTGTGGATGCGTTAGCTACAGAAACCATAAGCGGCGGTGAGAGAAAACGTAAGCATGATGATTCAAATCGCGAGTCAGAAGTAATTGATCTGGCATCCTCCGAGAAAGAAACCGAGACCGCTTCCGATGAAAAAGACGAAGAAAGCCTTGTTCCTAAAAGAAGAAGGCAAGATCAAGCAGCTCCTCCTTCTACTACCCTCTTTTTAGACGATGAAGAAGAAGAAGAAGTGGCCTCAGGAAACGTGTCTTCATTGGATTTAGTGGCTATGGACGAAGCTTCCACAATTCCAGGGATATTTATAGGACCGCCTCCACCTACCAGCACAAGCCAATATGCAACTTCTAAAAAGCTTGTGGCAGGTTATGATGTAGAACCTATCTTCCGTGCTATAGACCATGTAAGTTTTAGGGATTATAAAGCAGCGATTGCTCTTATACCAAAAGAGCATTTACCGGTGGTTTTTACCACCAAAGTCAACTTAACTTATGTCAATATGGCTCTCATTAATTATGTCTTTACACAGCCGGCAAGCCAAAAAAAGCATACGGACATTAGAAAGATTGCTCTTCACATGCTTAAAATGGGTGTGCCTTTAACTGAAGAAATCCTTCTTACTAAACCTAATAAAGTGTACTGGAAAAATTCATTTTTCGTTGAAAAAGCCAAGGAAGCCGGGCTTTTGAAATATAACCCTTATAATAAGAAAAAATAGCTTTATAAAGGTTAATAAATTCTCTTCTTTCTAAAACTTAAGCTTTAAGCTTAAGTTTTAGAAAGGCAAATCCCTCGAGTTTCCCCCTCTTGCAGAGATATTTCGTTTCCGTTTATTATCACTTTCTTCATTCCTTCACCCATTAAGGAATTGGCGATAACATCTAATCCAAATTTTAAGGCAAGGAAGAGTTAATTAAACTCAAACCTTGCGGGACTGAAATATTTAAGGAGATTGATCATGATAAAAGGATTAGCAAAAAAAATTTGTTTATCAACTTTCGTTATAAGCTCGCTCTTTTTTGGTAAAGCTACACTAATTGCTAAAGTCAGCGTCTCGGAGCAAGTTTCAAAAGATTTCACAGCGGTTGCTAAAAAAGCCATTCCGGCGGTTGTTTCAATACAAATAAAAGCTAAAGAAAAAGATTCCTCTAGAATTAGTGGAAACCCTACTAGTTCAGATCCACTCCAGGATTTTTTCCAAGATGATTTTTTTGAACATTTTTTTGGCAGAAGAAAACAAACAGCTGTAAAACCAAGAGAACAGCAAGTTTTTATCGGCCAAGCTTCAGGGTTTATCGTTTCAAAAGATGGCACTATTATTACAAACAACCATGTAGTCAGTGAAGCCTCAGAGATACTCGTAATTTTAAATGATGGACGTGAATTTGACGCCAAAGTTATCGGAAAAGATCCAAATACCGACCTTGCAGTCATAAAAATTGAGGGTGATAACTTTCCTTATTTGGAACTTGGAAATTCCGATAATTTAGAGGTCGGCCAATGGGTCGTGGCCATAGGAAATCCTCTCGGATTACAAGCTTCATTAACAGTAGGCGTGGTTAGTGCCAAGGGTAGAAATAACTTAGACCTTGTGCGTATAGAAGACTTTATTCAAACCGATGCGACAATTAATCGCGGCAATTCGGGGGGACCTCTTCTTAATTTGGAGGGCGATGTCATCGGAGTGAACACAGCTATTGCGAGCAACTTAAGTTCAGGCGGTTATATTGGAATCGGATTTGCTATTCCAAGCAATATGGCAACTAACGTTTTAGAGCAGCTTATGAAAAATGGCTCTGTATCGAGAGGCTATTTAGGTGTTATTTTACAAGAGGTAGACAAAGGCTTGGCTCAAGCTTTTGGATTAGACCGTGCTGAAGGGGCTCTTTTAGCCGAAGTTCAAAAAGGATCGGCTGCTGAAAATGCAGGTCTTAAGCAAGGAGATATTATTTTAAAATATAATAATAACAAGGTGACGAATCTTGCCGGGCTTAGAAATGCCATTGCCATGATGCCTCCAAAAACCAAAGTTTTGCTCTCTTATTTACGAGACGGGAAATTACAGGAAACAACGGTTGAGCTTGGTCTATTAGCCGGCGATGCTGTTGAAAAAGGCAATCAAAAAGCTGCAGAATCTTTGGGGATTACAGTTGAACCCTTAACTAAGGAAATAGCGAGTAATCTTGGACTCTTGAGTGAAAAAGGAGTCGTAGTAAGCTCTGTGGATTCTGGTAGCGCCGCATCCTTTGCCGGCATTAAGAAAGGTGCGCTAATTCTTTCTGTGAATCAAAGAAGTGTAACAACCCCTGAAGAATTTAAACAATATATCAAAGAGACGCCTCCCGGTAAACCGGTGCTTTTCCTTATAAAACAGGGAGAGCTGACCCGATATATCTCGATTAAAGTCGGTTAATTTCTTAAAGCGCCCCGGGCTTTTAAAGTTCCGGGGCCATTTCTTTTTCTCTAAAATTCTTTTTCTGCTATTCTTTAAACCCAAGTTTTAAGCTTTAATTCGCTTAAATCTACCGTCTTTTCTTAATGTATGGATTTAATCCTATGAAATACGATACCGTTCGAGGCCTTGAAAAACATCTGCTGGCTTGCAAAAACAGCCACTTTGCCAATTGCTATTTTGCAATTGTTGAAGATGCTTTTGATCGCCGGCTTGTTAGAAAAATGATTCTTTCCTCACTTTCTCAAAACTCTCTACAGGTGTTTCTAAAAGGTGGCGAGCTAAAGCCGGGATTTTTAAGAGAAGAGCTTCTCTCTCAAAATCTATTTTCTAAAAGAAAAACAATTGTTGTCGATGAGGCGGAAAAAATACCAAAGCCAGATATCGACCTCGTTATACCCTTCCTGGAAAAAAGGGAAACTAACCTCTCTCTTGTCTTTTTTGCAAACTCTATTAGAAAAGACAATCGCCTTTATAAAGTCGTCGAAAAATATGGGGTTATTTTAGATCTGCCCGAAGAAAAACCCTGGCAGAAAGAAAAAAATATTACAGGATGGCTCATTGAAATGGCGGAAGGCTATCAAAAGAAGCTTTCATTTGATGGTGCGAAAAAAATTACAGCTTCCCTAGGTTTAGATAAAGAGCTTTTGCACTCCGAGCTTGAAAAACTTGTTTCCTATGTCGGTGAAAAAAAAGAAATCCAATTAAAAGATGTTTTAGAGGTCTCTTTTGAAATACCAAGCGACACCGCCTGGCAGCTTGGGGAGGCAATCTTTCAAAGAAAAGCATCGGAAGCTCATCAAATAGTCTCTAACCTCTTAAAAAATGGCACCCCGCCCCTGCAAATCTTAAAACAAATCAGAAGCCAATTCCAAACCGATTTCCAAGTAGCTTCCTTACTCTCTCAAGGAAAGAGAAAAGAGGATATTTCCTTGGAGTTTCCCTATATGAAAGGCTTTATTCTCGATCAGCATATAAAAGCGTCCTATTATGGCTTAGAATCCTTTAAAAAAGGCTTTTTAGCTATAGACGCTTCCGATCTTGAGCTTCGTAATTCATCGATAGATCCGGAGTTTTCAATAGAAAAATTAGTATTAAACTTGTGTATAAGGTAATTATGACCCAACTTGAAAAGAAAAGAGCTCTTCTTCTTTTGCCAAACCTTTTAGGTGATCTGCCTCACCATGAACCTTTTCTTCCAAAAAGCATAGATAAAGCCGTTAAAAGCTTGGATGGTCTTATTGCGGAAAGCGAAACCGCCGGAAGACGTTTTTTAGGAAGATTTGAGCTTGAAAAAGATGTCCGTCTCATTCCAATTTCTGTTTATAATAAGGACACGCCCGATAAAGACATTGACTTTCTACTAGAACCCATTTCAAAAAATAATGAGAGATGGGGTTTAATCTCGGATGCAGGGCTTCCTTGCATTGCGGATCCGGGCGGAAAATTGGTCTACCGGGCGAGACGTCTTGGCATCCCGATTCAAGCCTTTGTCGGACCCTCTTCCATTTACTTAAGCCTCATGCTTTCCGGATTGCAAGGCCAAAAATTTTGCTTCCATGGTTATTTGCCTTTTGAAAAAAACTTCAAAATTCAAGCGATAAAAAACCTTGAGAAAAAGGCTTTAGATAATTCAGAGACTCAGATTTTTATAGAAACGGGTTTCAGAAATAATGATCTTCTGCAAGACTTGATAGCGACCCTTTCCGAGACCACCTTGCTATCTATTATGTGGGACATCAGTTTGCCAAATCAAGGGGGCGGAACTTACACCGTAGCAGAGTGGAAAGCAAGCCCTCTTCCCAATCTCCACAAGCGTTTTGCTATATTTTTAGTAGGAAAGCCTTGGTAAGGGGTTTAAGGGGCTCTTTTTTTACTTAAAAAATCTTGGATCTCGGGCAAGTCAAGAAGGGTTTGAAAAGAGCTTTCCTTCATTAGGTTTTCAAGGGAAATGTCATAAGTTAAAGCGCTTTTAAGCCAGCTTAACGCTTCATTTCCCTTTTTTAATTCTCCAAAAGATAGCGAATTTAAAAGGGCCGTTTTAAAGTTGGGATCTTCACTATAAGTCTTTTTACCTATCTCTACGGCTTCTTGAAAGTGTTTTGTTAAAAATGCGATCTCTTGGAACTGCTTTAACGAATGGGTGTTCAGTCGATCTTTAACAGGCAATAAAAGATCATAAGCCTCATTTATTTTGCCCTGCCTCTTTAAAGTCTCTGCTAAAAATTCCATGGCCGTCATATAGATTAAGCCGCTTCCGCTTTTTTTAATCACATTTTTTAAAGTCGATGAAGCTTCTTCATAATGCCTGCTATTAAGCAGGTTTTCGCCTTGCCTAAGCTCTTTCCAAAGGGCTGCATTTTGATCTTCATCGCTCATATTAAGAGAAGTTGTGAAGTTCCTAAAGTTTTCAAAAAGGAGGAGAAAGAAAAGAATGCCGCCTAGCATATTTTGACGATAGAAAAAATAAAGGCCGGCTATCAGACAAAGAATAATGCTTAAAAAATAGGTAAAACGAACTCCCTTAAATCCAAAAAGGCTTTCTAAGATAATGGCAAGAAGCCTGCCTCCATCTAAAGGCTGAACGGGAATCAAATTAACCACTGTCCAAAATAAATTGGCAAGATAGGTAATTTTTAAAGTGTATAGGAGCATTCCGCTTGGATTTATCTTCTCCATTAAAAAATAGGCAAAAAGTCCAAGCATCAAGCCGAAGATAGGTCCTAAAAGGACTACAATAAAATCGCGAACTCGTGAAATCGGTTTTCCTGTCCGTCTTGTAACGCCTCCCCAACCGGTTAGTGTGATCATCACATGCTGTCCAAAATATTTAGCCGAGAGCGCATGTCCAAGCTCATGAACTAAAACGGATACAAAAATAACGATCATCCATAGAAGCGTAAGCTCCAATCTTTGAGAAGAAAGCCAGCCGATGATAGCTGACATAAGAATAAATAAGGGCTGAATTCTAATAGGGATTCCCGGCATAGCATCACTTAAAATTTAATTTATTTTCCAAGAGCTGACTTAACCGCCAATCCCATATCGGCAGGGCTTTTAGCCCCATATCGGCAGGACTTTTAGCAACTGTCACAGAAGCTTTTTTTAAAGCTTGAATTTTGCCTTCAGCTGTCCCCTTGCCTTGAGAAACAATAGCCCCGGCATGGCCCATTCTTCTTCCCGGAGGCGCTGTCTGTCCGGCAATAAAGGCGGCTACAGGTTTTTTTGCATGCATTTTAATCCAGTCGGCAGCAAGCTCCTCATCTTCACCGCCAATTTCGCCGATAAGCAAAATGGCATGAGTTTCAGGGTCTTTGTTAAATAGCTCTAAAACATCAATAAAGTGCGTGCCGTTTAAAGGATCGCCTCCTATTCCGACACAAGTGGATTGTCCAAGTCCCAATTGCGTGGTTTGAAAGACGGCTTCATAGGTGAGCGTTCCCGATCTTGAAACAATGCCAATATTGCCTTTTTTATGAATATAGCCCGGCATAATACCTATTTTACAAGCATCCGGAACGATAACACCCGGGCAATTAGGTCCAATCAAACGGCTTTTTTTACTGTTCCGCATCACGTTTGCAACCTCCAACATATCCCTGACCGGGATGCCTTCTGTAATGCAAACAATTAGAGGGATCTCCGAAGCCTCAGCTTCCAAAATGGCATCTGCCGCAAAAGGAGCCGGCACGAAAATTAAAGTGGCGTCGCAATCGGTTTCTTTTTTGGCTTCTTCAACCGTACCAAAGACTTTTAAGCCAAGCACCTCTTCACCGCCCCGGCCCGGGGTTACACCTCCGCAAAATTGAGTTCCATACTCCATGCATTGTTCTGTGTGGAACTGTCCGGCTTTCCCCGTAATGCCTTGTGTGATTACTTTTGTATGCTTGCCTACTAAAATTGCCATGATTAAAACAACCTTAAATTATTTTTTTGTAAGTGCTACTGCTTTTTCAGCAGCGTCAGATAAATCTTCAGCAACCGTGATATTTAAGTTTGATTTTGCAAAGACTTCTTTCCCTTTAGCCACATTGGTCCCTTCCATACGAACCACTAAGGGAATCGACATTCCAATTTCTTTAACCGCCATAACAACACCTAAAGCTAAGGTCTCGCAGTTCATAATCCCGCCAAAGATATTGATTAAAATGGCTTTCACATCTTTATCAGCCAAAATGATTTTAAAACCTTCTGCCACTTTTTCTTTAGAAGCGCTTCCTCCAACATCTAAAAAGTTTGCCGGCTTCCCTCCATGCAGATGGATTAAATCCATGGTAGCCATCGCAAGTCCGGCCCCATTCACCATGCAGCCGATATTGCCTTTTAAGGCGACATAGGCTAAGTCAAATTGCTTAGCTCTTGCTTCACTTGCAGAATCTTGCGTAGGGTCATAAAAAGAGGCAATTTCGCTTTGTCTAAAAAGAGCATTGTCATCAACAGAAAGCTTAGCATCTAAAGCTATAATTTCATTATCTTTTGTTTTTACAAGCGGGTTGATTTCAAATAGGGAAGCATCCGATTGAACAAAAGCTTTAGCCAAGCCCGCAATCGCTTTTTTTCCTTCTTTGGCAGCTTTCCCCTCCCATCCCATGAATTTTGCGATTTGGACATGCTGGTAATTTCTTAAAGTGCCGTCTAAACCGATAGGAAAGGTTTTAATTTTATCCGGAAACTTTAAAGCGACCTCTTCAATATCCATTCCGCCTTCAAGCGAAAGTATCAAATTGGCGACCGCTTTTTTTCGATCGATGACAACGGCTGCGTAATATTCTTTTTCAATATCAGTAAGCTCAGAAATCATAAGGAGATTAGCGATAATGCCGGCATCCCCCGTTTGATTATTGATGATTCTCATTCCAAGCATCTTTTGAACGGCCTTTAAGGCTTCATCTTTTGTCTTGCAAAGCTTAACGCCGCCGGCTTTTCCTCTTCCTCCGGCATGAATTTGAACCTTAATGACCGATTCATTTAACTCAAGCTCATCAAGAGCATTTTTAGCTTCTTCAAGAGAAGAAACCACTCTATATCGAGGCACAGAAACCCCAAACCGCTCTAAAATTATTTTTGCTTGGAACTCGTGAACATTCATGGACGAATTTTCCTTAAACTTTAACTTTTTAGTCATTAGGAGCAGCAAACAATTTCGAGTTTTCTTTTTAAAGAACTCCTGCTACCATGGATCTTCTCTTTTAAAAATTACAATAGCGTATCTTCTGGAATCATGGTACTAAATTTTATAAAGTCCGGTTACGAAAAAGTAAAAGAAGCTCTTTCAAAAACAAGCTCTTTTCTTGGCGGAAGGCTTAAGACGCTTTTTGGCAGAGGCCTAGATGAGGACACTCTTGAAGAAATTGAACGTGTTCTCTATGAAGCTGACCTCGGTGTCCAAACGGTTCAAGAATTGGTAAATTCTCTTGGCGAATACTATAAAAAAAATCCGGGGGCTAAAGAAGAAGACTATTTTAATCTCATCCGTAAAACACTAATTTCCATTTTTCAAAATGACAACAGCTCTCTAAAAGAGGCGGAAAGCGGCCCAACTGTTCTTCTTGTTGTGGGTGTAAATGGAAGCGGGAAAACCACTTTAATTGCAAAATTAGCCCAGCATTTGAAAAACCAGAACAAAAATATTCTTATCGGCGCAGGCGATACTTTTCGAGCGGCTGCGGTTGACCAACTCTCCCATTGGGCTGAAAAAATCGGTTGCGATATTGTAAAGGCCTCCCCTTTTAGCGATCCTGCGGCAGTAGCTTTTGACTCGATAGATGCAGCTATTGCAAGAAAAAAAGATCTTGTTTTTATAGATACGGCAGGAAGGTTGCAGAATAAAACCCACCTGATGCAAGAGCTTGAAAAAATTGAAAAAACGATCCGAAAAAAAATCCCTGAAGCACCCCATGAAACCCTTCTTGTCATTGACGCCAATACAGGACAAAACGGAGTTGAGCAAGCTAAGCTATTTTTAAAATATGTCAAAGTTTCAGGCCTTGTCTTAACCAAATTGGATGGTTCGAGTAAAGGCGGCGTCGTCGTCAGCATTAGACGCAATCTTAATATCCCCGTAAAGTTTATTGGAGTAGGTGAGGGTGTAGATGATTTGAAACCCTTTGAGCCAGAAGAATTTATAGATTCCCTCCTAGCAAAGTAAGTTTAATAAATAATTTATTATTTCTTAATAATCATCCCAGGTAATCGTCTTTTTAATTAATTATTCCTAAAAAATCTTGAAATAGAAATTAAAAAAAATCAAAATAAGGTTAGAGGATTGCGGCTGTTGCTTAGCACCCCTCAATAGTTGGACTTAAAGTTCGACACCTCTCTTTGACGAGGCAAACCCTTTACTTTTAGGTTCTTTAAAGAACCAAAGTCTTATATTTAAGGCGTGAAACCATTAGGTTTCCACAAATTAAAGTCCAAAAGGACTCAAGACAAAAGGAGGGTTGTTGCCTCGCCAATTATTCTTTAGCGAGAAGTTAACCTGTTGGAGGTTTATGAATACGTTGAAGAAAATCTTTATAGTTAGTTCTATCCTCGCAACAGTCCTAATCTTGCCAAAGACATTGAATGCAACAACTTCCTCAGTTGGTGATTCAAATACTCAGATTGCTAGAAGCGGTGGTGGACATCACGGCGGAGGCGGACACCATGGCGGCGGAGGTCGTCACGGTGGTGGTGGTCATTGGGGAGGCGGCGGTGGTCGTCATTGGCATGGTGGTAGCGGCAATTACTGGCGTGGCGGCAATTGGAATTACGGCTATAGAAATTATTATAGCCCATGGGGCGGTAGCTCATCTTACTACTATCCCTATAGCTACTACTATTACGACTCCTACCCTTATTCTAACTATTACTATTACCCCTATGGCAGCAGTTACTATTATCCAAGTTCCGGTTCCGGCGTCTACTTCCAATTTGGCGGATAGATTAGGACATGTTATAACATTATCACAGGATAATGAAACGCAGGAGCTATCGAAAAGCTCCTGATTTTTTTTACCTATTGATCTCTCAATTTAGCTCATTGGTACAACTTCGATTAAGTTTTATTGAAAATTTGGCTGATAGACCCCTATCAAAATCAAAATCTCTATTAAAACTTCAAACAAAATAAAAGCCGCTATAAAAATTAGCACCCCTTTCCCTCCGGGAAATCGATAGCTTTTCTCTTCAAATTTTTTTTCATAACGCCCCTTATAGACCATTACAACAGGAAGCAATCCAAGTAAAAGCGCGCACCCAAACCCGCCTGCTAGACTTAATGAAGATAAGAATAGATTTGGGTTATAAAGCGTGATGAGCAAAGGAGGCATTAAAGTCGCAAGACAAAGTAAGAACCGGCCTTTAGGCGTCTTCCTGACTTTTAAGCCGTCAGCTAAGAAATCCAAAAGTCCAAGCGTCACTCCAAAAAAAGAGGTGATCAGCGCAAAAAAAGAAAAAAACTGACCGACGACATAAATCCTTGGATCCTGTAGGTACCCTTTTAGAGGGTAAACGGCATTTTGCCCTAGTTGATGAGCCTCGCTTAAGCTTCCTTCTCCAAAAGGTGGAACAATCCCCATAATCAAACCTTGCCAGAGGACATAGGCAAAGAAAGGAAGCGAGCTGCCAATTAAAATGGCTTTTCTTGTGGCTTTCGCATCATGTTTTAAATAACCAAAAAGAGTCGGAACGATACCTTGATACGCAAAAGCTGTAAAAGCAACAGGCAAACCGATTAGACTCTTTGAAATATCAATACGCTTTAATAAATCGATTTTAATATGGCTTATCCCGAAATAGACAAAGGCAAAATAGAAAATAAATAATCCCGCCATTAAAAAGACGTTTAGTTTTGAGACCACTCTCGGCCCTGAAAAAATGAAAGGAGCAAAAAGCCCGGCAAATATCCAAGGGGCTGCTTTTTCAGAGATTTGATTGTGAAAAAGCTCTCTTAAAAGGCCTCCGCATCCTGTGACATAAGCTAAGGTCAGCATGTAAAAAAGAAAAAGATACAAAACCCATGCAAAAATTTTTCCATAAGACCCTGTCGTTTTTTCAGCCATGCTAACTAAGTTAGATTCTTCATGCATCCAAAGCGATGTTTCTAAGATTAAAAGCCCGGTTGAAGCCATAAGAGCCCAACATATGAAATAAATAACAATGGATGGGAGAAAGCCCCCCCAAAAAGTTTCTACAGGAAGAGCGAGCATCCCCCCGCCAATTGAGGTGCCGGCTACAAGAAGGGCCCCTTTTAACATGCGGTCTGTTTGTGTCATAATATAATGCTAATCCTTAGTTTAAGACGGAAAGGATAATAGCATAACAACTTTCTAAACTAAAAATAAAAAATAAATTTTTGTATAGGTAAGCAATAATAGACTTCTTTCGAAATTCGCTTTGATTGGAAAAGGGAGTTGTTTTTGGACAAATCTTTTGATAAATTTTGAGGCCATATGCATACATATGGTCGAGAAATTTAGCGGAAAAGATGCCAAAAAGAACCCATTTAACAATCGAATGGAATTTCGAAAGAAGTCTAATGCCTTTTCTCTAAATCCTAACTCTCTAATATTATAAAAATTATTCTACAGTCACTGATTTAGCAAGATTTCTTGGCTGATCAATAGACTCCCCTCTTTCATAAGCAATGTAATAGGCGAGAAGTTGTGTTGCAATGGTTGCTAAAATCGGAGACAAAGAGTCAATCGTCTCAGGGATAAAAATGACATCATCGGCTATGCGATCGACATCCTTTTCATCTTTTGAAGCAATCGCAATCACGGGTCCTTTTCTTGCTTTAACCTCCATTATATTGCTTAACATTTTAGCGTATGTCTTCTTGTTTGTAGTTAAAGCAACCGTCGGACAGTCAGGGTTGATCAAAGCAATAGGGCCATGTTTCATTTCACCCGCCGGATACCCATTCGCATTAATATAAGAAATTTCTTTTAATTTAAGGGCGCCTTCTAAAGCCGTCGGGTACATGTATTGACGGCCGAGGAAAAAGAAGTTGTCGAAAGAGCTGTATTTTTTTGCGATCCCCCTGATAATTTCCCGCTCTTCAAGAATTGATTTGACTAAATCCGGAAGCTTATTCAAGTGATTTAGGAATCGAACTCCTTCATCCCGGCTTAAATGACGCATTCTTGCAAGAAGGAGAGCTAATAAACTTAAAATAGTTAATTGGCTTGTGAAGGCTTTTGTTGAGCAAACCCCAACTTCCGGACCCGCATTTAGGAAAATGGTATAGTCCGACTCTCTTGCAAGAGAAGAACCTTGAACATTGCAAAGCGCTAAGACCTTAGCCCCTTTTGCTTTTAATTCACGTACCGCCGCTAAAGTATCTGCTGTTTCACCCGATTGACTGATGGCAATAACAAGAGCATTCTCATTGAGAATAGGATTTTTGTAGCGAAACTCAGAAGATATTTCAACTTGGACAGGAATTCTTGAGAATTCTTCAAAAAGGTATGAGGCCACATAACCGGCATGCCAAGAAGTGCCGCATGCTAAAATAAGAATACGGCTTACACTACCAAGACGAGGAAGCTCCTGCTGCAAACCTGTAAAAACAGCTGTGCCAAGCTCTTCATTTATTTTTCCAGAAAGCGCATTTCTAATCGTCTGAGGCTGCTCAAAAATTTCTTTTAAAGTATAGTGTTCAAATTGACCTTTGGAAGAGTCATAAACCCCAACTTTAAGCTCTTCTTGTTTTTTCTCAAGCCGTTCCATATCAGAACTAAAGACTTCTAACTTATCTTTTTTCACAAGCGCAATTTCAGAGTTGGAGAGGAAGACGACTTTTCTTGTATGCGGAGCAAAAGAATTAGGGTCTGATGCAATGAAAGCCTCTTCATTTCCAATGCCGATCACCATAGGAGATTCATGGGCCACAGCTACAATTGAATCAGGATGGTCTTTATGAACAATCGCAAGTGCAAAAGCCCCTTTTAAAAGCTGTACTGTTTCTTTAACCGCTTGGACAAGATCTCCTTTATAGAAATGAGAAATTAGGTGAGCTACAACTTCGGTATCTGTGTCTGAAAGAAACTCGACCCCCTTTTTCTTAAGCTCGTCTTTCAGCCCTTGATAATTTTCAATAATGCCATTATGGACGACAGCAAGAGATTTTTTATCATCGAAATGAGGGTGGGCGTTGATTTGAGAAGGCTCTCCGTGGGTTGCCCATCTTGTATGGGAAATGGCGACATCCAAGCTTAAATGAGACTTTTCAATCTCTTCTTCAAGCCGAGATACTTTGCCAACTTCCTTGCAACTTAAAATTTTGCCATCTTTTACACCGGCTATGCCTGCTGAATCATACCCGCGATACTCTAATTTCTTTAACCCTTCAATGGCTTTCTTAACAGGATTATTAGAGCCTACATAACCATAAATACCACACATACTCTACCTAAAACAATATTTTAACTTTTTTTAGCCTAAGGATTAATAAGTTTCTACTTATTCGAACCAATTTCATTTTTTACACTCGAAGCAATGCTATCTGCAAGTTCCTGGACAGCTTCTTTACTTTTTCCTTCGACCATCACGCGGCATATTTTTTCAGTGCCAGAATAGCGTACGAGCACCCTTCCTGATTTATTCAGTTTTTCCTCAGCCTGATGAATGCTTTTTTGTATAGGCTCAATCTTATTTAAGTCAGGTTTATCCTTCACAGGGATGTTTATGCAAACCTGAGGGTACTTTTCTATAAACGAAGCAAGTGAACTTAAGGGTTCATTTTTTTCTTTCATGATGCTTAAAACTTGCAGCGCAGAGACAAGACCGTCGCCTGTCGTGTTGTAATCTGAAAAAATAAGATGGCCGCTTTGCTCGCCTCCAAGATTTAAATCATGTCTAAGCATTTCTTGGATGACATAACGATCTCCAACCGGCGCTTGAATAACTTCTAAACCAAGATCTTCCATGGCCTTGATAAAACCGTAGTTTGCCATGACTGTGGAAACAATTTTCTTATTCTTAAGCTTATTTTTTTCAAGATAGTTTTTAGCGCAGATGCCTAAAATAACATCTCCGTCATGAATCGTTCCCTTTTCATCAACCAACATAATCCTATCAGCATCTCCGTCAAGCGCGATGCCTATATTGGCATGATGACGTTTAACCGCTTCTTGAACATATCCTGGATGAAGAGCTCCGCAATGATCATTAATGTTAAGGCCATTTGGCTGCACCCCGTAGGAATAAACTTCCGCATCCAACTCTCTAAAAATAAAAGGAGCTACTCTATGAGCTGCGCCATGAGCGCAATCAAGAGCTATCTTTAAACCATTTAAATTCATTTTTCGCGGGAAGGTGGCTTTCGCGTATTCAATGTACCTTCCATCGGCGTCGTTTACCTTAGCGTTTTTACCGATCTCATTATCTTTTGGCAAATCTTCACTAAAAACATTGTTAGCCACAAGGTTTTCAATTTGGGTTTCCCATTCATCGGAAAATTTAATCCCTTCTGAGGAGAAAAATTTTATACCGTTGTCATAAAAGGGATTATGCGATGCAGAAATAACAATACCCGCGTCCGCTCGATAAGCACGCGTGATAAAAGCGACACCCGGAGTTGGCAAGGGTCCCACCATCAAAGTATCCACCCCCATAGAACATAGTCCTGAAATTAGAGCGTTTTCAAACATATAGCATGAAAGCCTCGTATCTTTGCCAATCACCACTCGGCTTTTTTTATTTTTTTCTCTAAAAAACAATCCCGCTGCCCGGCCTAACGCTAATGCAACTTCAACAGTCATAGGGTATTGGTTAGCCCGGCCTCTTACGCCATCGGTTCCAAAAATCTTATTCTTCATCTTTTAAGGGCGCCTTATAAATAATGATTTTAAAAATAAATTATCCGGAGTTCTTTTTTCTCATTTGCTAAAGACATTATCTTTCGTCTCGAGAGAAGACTCCTTGAAAAATAAGTAAAATAAGGGAATTTCTTAAAAAATCCACTTAAAATCCTTCCGAAATTGTCAAATTTTGATAAAATCATTAGAAAAGATTCATTAATACTTTCTTGACGGCAAAAGAAACGAATCTTATCCTATTAAGAGAGAAGAGGTGAGGTCTTCCTCTTTATTATAAAACAAAAAATTATTATTTCGGCGTTCCTTGCAGCAAAAAATTTATTTCGCACCTGAACATGAAATCAATTCTAAGTTAATCGATCCGGATGCCATCTATGTGATCGAAAAGCTTAAGAGTTCCGGATATGACGCTTATCTTGTAGGCGGTAGCGTTCGCGATCTCCTAACCAAAAAAAAACCTAAAGATTTTGATATTTCAACGTCAGCCAAACCGGAAGAAATCAAAGCCATTTTTCAAAGACGCTGTATTTTAATTGGAAGAAGATTTCGACTCGCCCATATTCGTTTTGGCCACAAGGTCTTTGAAGTCTCTACCTTCCGCGCCGGAGACAATGACTCTGAAAGCCTGATTCTTCATGACAACATCTGGGGCACACCGCAAGAAGATGTTTTAAGGCGGGATTTCACAATCAACGGCCTATTTTACGACCCCTCGAGCCATTCTGTCATCGACTATGTCGGCGGCTGGAAGGATATTCATGAAGGGGTATTAAAAACGATCGGCGATCCGGCTATTCGCTTTAAGCAAGACCCCGTGCGGATGATTCGTTTAGTAAAGTTTGCCGCCAGATTAAAATTTAAAATTAACCCTGACGCCGAAGCTGCCCTTCAAAGCTGTAAAAATGATATTTTAAAAAGCTCTCCGTCAAGGATTTTGGAAGAGTTCTTCAGAATGCTTGAATCCGGCGCTGCCGCCCCTTTCTTTAAACTGATGATTTCGTACGGCATGCTGGATATGCTTTTTCCTTCCCTTAATCAATTTTTAAGAAGCGCTAAAGGATCTGAGACTTTTAGGTTTTTAAAAGCTGTCGATGCGATTCACCAGCAGTCGGATAAAACCTTTGATCGATCGGTTTTAACCGCTTGTCTTCTCTTTCCGATCTTGGAAGAAGAGCTAAAAAACGAATTTCTCTCAAAAGAGTTAAAACCCCATCTTGGCGAGATTATCATCACCATCTCAAACATTATTAAAGCTTTTGTCACTCATTCATTTTCACATTTTCCAAGAAGATTGAACGCTCTCGCAAGCTACATTTTATCGACCCAGTATCGTTTTACTCCTTTTTCCGGAAAAAGGCATCATAAGCCTAAAATTTTGCATCACAAAGAATTTCCTTTAGCCTTGCAATTTTTTAAAATTCGATCCATTCTGGACAATGAATTATCGCCTCTTTTCGAATCATGGAAAAAAGTTTATCTTCAAGAAATGCATCATGGAAAGCAGCACGGATCCCACTCCCATAAGGAAAGACCCTATATTTCCAGAAGGAAACATACAGAAGGACGACAAAGAAACGCTCCAAGCGCCGAACGGCATTGAGTTTCTTTTTGATGGCCCATCTCTTGAGGCTGGAATAAAACCTCTTTTTTTATACTTTGCTCTATCCAAAGAGGCGAGCCTGAAAGAACCTCCTTTTAACAGGCCGATTACAACTTTAAAAGAAAACTATAAGACCGTTCGTCTAGCCTCGGTTTCGCTCCCCTTTCATAACCCTAAATACCCGATTGAGGATGCGATGTCTTCATGGAGCCAAGCTTTTAAAGATGACCCCGATTTCTTAAATCACTTCATTGAAAACTTAAAAGAAGCGGTCCTATTTCTCATAGCTAAAGGGATTGTATCAAAAGAAAGGTTAGGTTTTGGCGGCCTTTCAAGAGGCGGCTACATAGCAGGCAGACTTGCAAGCCTTATAAAAGCAAAAGCGCTTTTAGTCTATGCCCCTTTGACTGAACTTACTTTTTTATCGGAACTAAAAGAAATCCAAAATAAAACCCATTTAAAAAATTATTCCAAAGATCTTGGCGAAATAGAGGTTCGAGCTTACATTGGCAACCGAGATCAAAGAGTCGGTACAAGAAATTGTTTTGATTGGATTGAATCGATTGTTGAAGAGCAATATAAAGACTCCATTCGATCTCCGAAAGTTGAATTAATTTTAAGCCCTTCGATCGGGCATAAAGGTCATGGTACACCGCCTTTTGTCTTTGATGCAGGCGCTCATTGGATGGGAATGATTTTAACAGAAACAGGTTCTTCCTTGTTGTCATAAAAACCTATTGATATAATCGAAAAACAATTAAGAAACCTTGAAGAAAGCACTTATGAAAATTAAATACTCGCTTGTCATTCCTTTAAAAAATGAAGAAGGAAACATAGAAAAACTTATTGAAGAAATCGAAGCTGTTATGCCGGCTCTTAACGAGCCTTTCGAAGTCATTTGCATTGATGACGGCTCAACTGATTCTACCCTTCAGATTTTAAAAAATCTCGTGCTTTCTAAAAAATTTTTAAAAGTGTTGGTTTTTTCGAATAACTTTGGCCAATCAAGCGCCTTTGATGCCGGTTTTAAAGCAGCGCAAGGCCAGATCGTGATCACACTTGATGGCGATAGGCAAAATGACCCAAAAGATATTCCAAAGCTAATCGAAGCTATAAATTCAGGCTTTGATCTTGTTTTAGGCGTAAGGCAAAAAAGAAAAGATACTTTTTCAAAACGTTGGATTTCAAAAATTGCGAACAAGGTCCGAAGCTTTGTCTGTAAAGATGGGGTAAGCGATACGGGCTGCTCTTTAAAAGCCTATCGAAAAGAAGCTTTAAATAAAATTAAGCTTTTTCACGGAATGCACCGTTTTTTACCCGCTTTATTTCTTATGGAAGGCTTAAAGATTAAAGAAATTAAAGTTTCGCATAGGGAAAGAGCGTCCGGAAAAACCAAGTACCACTTTTTTAACCGCTCGCTCAACACAGTTTATGATATGCTTGCAGTCCGCTGGATGCTAAAGCGAACGCTTGTTTACAAAATTGAAAAAGAGCTTCCCTAAGATGGCTTCTTTTCAAGAATTACTCTATCCTTTGGGTTTTATCTCCACCTTTTTTTTTGGTCTTCGCACCTTAAGCCAATGGGGGGTTAGCGAAGTCAAAAAAAGAAGCTCTGTTCCTAAAATTTTCTGGCATTTTTCGCTTGCCGGCAATCTTTCGCTTTTATTGCATAGCTTGATACAATTGCAATACCATGTCTCTATCGTTCAAGCCATTAATGCGATTATTTCAATCCGCAATCTTGATCTTTTAAAAGGGACGCATCAAAGGCTATCGTTAAAAAGCACTCTTTTTTTAGGTTTTGCAAATCTTCTATTAGTTTCACTCTATTTCAATTTTCAAACTCTATGGTTTGAAGGCGACCCCAAATGGTTTAGAAGCCCATTTTCACCCCTTAACTTTAATGATGGTTTTTTATTTTATATCTGGCATGGATTTGGAGTTTTAGGTTTATTTCTCTTCAACAGCCGATTTTGGTATCAATGGTGGCGTTCAGAAAAAAATCGGATAAGCACCCTTGATAAAACGTTTTGGCAAATTAGTTTTATAGGGAGTTTTTTTTGTCTCTTTTATTTTTTAACTCAGCTGGATGTGGTGAATGCCATCGGCCCGGTCGGCAATTTAATTCCCATCCTAAGAAACTTAATGTTAATAAAAAAAGAAGAGAGGGTCTCTTAAAGTGAATCCGAACGTGTTCCTTTTTGCCGGAGAAGATAGCGGCGATATTCATGGCGAAGTTCTAGTTTCCCTTTTAGCTTCTCAAAACAAAGACGATGAACTTTGGGGTGTCGGCGGAAAAAGGATGAGAAAAGCCGGGTTGAAAGCGCTTTTTCCGACAGAAAGTTTTATGGTGATGGGTTTCCAAGATGTTCTTTTTAATCTGCCCTCCCTTATAAAAAAATTTTATAAAATAAGAAATGCCATCTTAAAGAAATCGCCAAAAGCTGTAATTTTAATCGATTACCCGGAATTTAATTTATTGCTCGCAAAATCCCTTAGAAAAAAAGGATTCAAGGGGAAAATCGTTCAAATGATCTGCCCAACTGTCTGGGCCTGGCGAAAATCGAGGATCAAAACATTAGAAAAATGCTTCGATCTTCTTTTAACCATCTACCCCTTTGAGAAAGAGCTATTTAAAAATAGCTCTTTAAAAGTTGAGTACATTGGCAATCCCGTCGCTGAAAAAATAGCCAACCACCCTTATCTCACTCATTGGAATTTGAATTTCGAGCTTAATTTAAACCAGCCGCTCCTCTCTCTTTTTCCGGGAAGCCGCACTAAAGAAATCGAAAGAAATTTTATTAAACAGCTTGAAAGTGCAAAACTTCTTTTAGATTCTTTTCCCGATCTTCAGTTGGCAATTTCTGTGGCAAGGCCCAATTTATTGACGAAGATGAAGCAAATCTTAAAGAAAAGCCCATTATCCAAGAAAAGAAGAAAAATAGCTTTTATTCCTCAGGAACTAAGCTATGAGCTTATGCGATCTACAACTGCTGCTATCGCCAAATGCGGGACCGTGACCTTGGAGCTTGCTCTCCATGGCTGTCCAACTCTTGTCACGTACGAAACCTCTTTTCTGAATCGCTTCTTAGCTAAATACCTCTTTCGGTTGAAACTGCCCCATTTTTCAATTGCTAATATCCTCGCAGAAAAAACTATTTTTCCTGAGTTTATAAGAAACCCGGAAAACCCGGTCTGTTACGCGAACACACTTAGGCCTTATCTCACGCAAACTTTAGAAAGGCAAAAAATTTTGATAGAGTGTCAAAAAGTCAAGGAAATGCTTAAGATAGAAAATGGAAAAGAAAGACTTTTAAAAGCGATTACCCCCTTTATCACGTAAATGAAAAAGCTTTATTATTTTATTATTCAAAAAACACTCCCCCAATTTTTTGCTTCCTTATTTAAAGCCGTCCTTCACCTTTTAATCAAAACCTGCCGGGTCGAAGTGGCCGGGCTTGAAACCTTTAAAAAGAGTCAAAAAGATAAGGCTTGCATTTTAGCTCTCTGGCATAGCCGGTTAGCGATAGCTCCCGAACTTTTAAAAAAATTTGCGAAGGAGTTTCGTTATGCGGCGCTTATCAGTCGAAGCCGGGATGGGGAAATTATTTCGACCGTGGTTGAAAGCTACCCTCAAGCCATCTCGGTACGGGTTTCTCATAACGCTCGATTTGCCGGGCTTAAAGAAGCAATATGTGAAATAAAAAAAGAAGGGCGTATTTTAGTCATCACCCCTGATGGACCGAGAGGCCCTCCAAAAAAAGTCAAACTTGGCCTATCTAAAGCTCAAGTGATGGCTGAGGCTCTTGTCATCCCCTTAAGCTGGAGCGCAAGTTCTTGCTTTACTCTTTCCACCTGGGATAGAATGCAAATTCCAAAGCCTTTCTCTAGAATAAAAGTCGTATTCGGGAATCCGATTTTTCCGGACGTTGAAGAAAATAATCTCAAAGTTGAAGAAGGTTTGCTTTTAGCAGATGAACTTTCTAGACTTTCCAGTTAAGGATCATTTTTTTGTATTTGTTTATGAATTGGCCTTGAAGAAGCTCTTTTGCTTTAAATAGGGTATGCCCAATACTTTTAGAGGTAGAATAGCCATGGCACTTAATTACAAGCTCTTCCACTCCGCCGACAATAGCCCCAGGGTACTCTGAATAGTCAAACATGGAGGTCAACTCAGATGAAACGCATCTAGATTTTCCGTCTTTTGTAGCACTTATCACATCAAAAATAAAGTCTGACATCCCTTCCGCTGTTTTCAAAAAGATATTGCCGGTCACCCCATCAGAGGCTAAGGCATCTACCTTGCCGGAAAAGGCAACGTTCGGTTCCACATTCCCAACAAACTCCACCTTTTCATTATCTTTAAAAATTGCCTTGATTTCTATAAAGGCATCACGATGGAAAGGAGACCCTTTATGCCCTTCGCTTCCGATATTTAGAAGCCCAAGGCGTATCTTTTTTTCCGGGTTATCGTAGGAGGCGTAAGCGGCTGCAAGAAAAGCCGACTGGACAATATTTGAAGTTCGCGGGCTTGCGTTACCCCCAACATCGGAAATGTAAATAGAGCCTTTTTTACTAGGAAGCTTGGCCACGAGCATCGGTCTTTTAATTAAGGGAATTTTTTTTAGAAATAGGGTTGAAGCGCCAATTAAGGCTCCTGTGCTGCCAAGCGATATAAAGGCATCCAGCTCTTGATTTTTCAGCATGAAAACCCCAACTCTTGTCGTAGAATCCTCTTTTTCAACAAGCGCTTTTAAAGGGTCGTCTTCCTGAGAAATGTAATGGGAACAGGACTTAAGAAAAATATTTTTAGAGGCGCTCTTTTTTAAAAGAGCACGGCATGCAGGGTAAAATTTTTTTTGAACAAAGCATGTAATTTGAAAAGGAAGAAAAGCTGTTTTCCCATCAAGAACAGCATTAAGAAGACTATCTGGAGAAGTGTCACTTCCCATTAAATCAAGACCAATTCGCCAATAAGGAGTGCTTAAAGAAGCGCTGATGGGGGTCATTGATTCTTAATTACTCTTCTTGTTTTGATCCCATCATCAAGCCATTGCCATAAGCTCCGCATGAATTGCAAACAGTATGGGGTATTTTTAGTGTTCCACAGTTTGAACAAGTACGGGTTTGTTTTGGTTTCTTAGCGTGATGAGATCTTCTGGAATTCTTCCTAGACGTCGAAAGACGGTTGCGTGGTACGGCCATGATCTTTACTTCTCCTCAAGAGGTTTTTCATCTATTTGGTTAATTTCACCCAACTTCAAGTTTTGAAAAGGCTGATAAGTAGGGTGGTTTATATCTTCATTTTTTGAGTTTGAGAAAAAATGCTTAAGCTTTTCTCTTTCGGGACACATATCGTCGCATTCCGCAAATTGAGGAGTTTCAAGAAGCAAAGTTTCTCTAATATGATCTTTTACCGAATATACCCCGCTTTTGATTTCACTAAGCGGAACAATATGGTAATGACCTTCTAGTACAATGTCTACGTTTACCGGGTTATTGCAAATTCTACAGGGGAGGATAGCTTTAGTATCAATATCAAGCCTTAAGACAAGATCCTCTTCGGCAATATAAGCTTCTCCTTGAACATTAATAGGTTCCGGAAAAACAAGTTCTTTTTCCTGGATGGAAAGAAAGGAAGGATCGTAGGATTCATCGATTTCCTCGACTTCCCCATGCTTCAATCGATCCACAAAAATTTTGAACTCTTCTTCCATATATCCGCTGCTCAAATCAAAAACTTACGTCGAATTGCAAAAAACAACTAAACAAGCTTTTAATTTACAAAAAATTGGGTTTTATTTGAAGGATTTTTCGTAGAAGGACGCGGAAATTTTTCAAAAGAAGAGGTCAAACCTTTTATGTTAAAAAACAATTTCGGATCGATTTTTAAGAATTAATTAAAAAATAGATCTAAAACATGTTTAAGATTGTTAAATATCAACAATTAATTTTATAATAAAAAAATAGAATTATACTAGGATTTGGTTCTATGGAACACCGCTATAACGATCATGTTGCGGGTGCCAAAACAAAGTGGATTATCGAATTTCTTGAGCCCCCCTCCTCTTCGGAACAAAAGCCGAAGGTGCATTTTTTAATTCCCTACCCGCCCAATACTCCCGAAAATAGGGATAATATGTGGCTCGATACAAGCGATCTTAAAAATTTCGAAAATAAATTCAATAAATTTTTAGGGGTCATTAACGACCTTTGCAATTCCTTGGATGAGGCCTGTAAAAAAAGCATTCAGGAAGGCGATTATTCCCAAGACATCAAAGATCAGGCTGAAAGTCTTAGTGATCTTGTAGAAAGGTTCAACGAGTTTTTCAAAAAACTAAAAGATGAGCCAGGGGATCCCCCTGTAAAATAATCCCTTTTCCACGTAAGGATTTAAGTTGAATTTCACTGTTTTTTCCCCTATAATTTACATTTTAAGAAAAGATCCTAAAAATTAGGGTCGATTAAAACCCAAGCTGCTGCTTAATTAGATGAGTCCATATTCGAAATTATTTTTCCTTTAGGAACCACTCCAAAATCAGTCCTTCTATTGGACTTAACTCTTGAGAGCCAAAGATTTGAGCGTTTCTAAAGAAAAAGCATTCGACTTTGAACCATTTAAGATAGCAAGTTGGGTTTAAAGAGTTTTTTTGATCCGAATATTTCCCGAAGCGATTCTTGCATTCTTATGCAATTTAATTAAAAAAACTCTTTGTCTCCAATTAATCGAGCAACTGCAAGTTCCTCCAACTAAGGGTAGTCAATGGAAGAGATTCTTCTCAATATCGAGTCAAAAGAAATACGCTATGCACATCTTCGAAATGGTTTGCTTCATGACCTCATTGTCGAAAGAAAAAAAGAGCGCCAGCTAACAGGCAATATATATCGCGGACGCGTCACCAACATCTTAAGAAATATTCAATCAGCCTTCATCGATATCGGAGAAGGTGAAAATGGATTTATTCATATTTCAGATATCGTTTCAAATATGAAAAAGCTAGAAGAGCTTTACGGAATGGATTTTGATATGGAGCAAGAAACTTCAGAAAATCAAAATCAGGCCGGCAACGTCGATATCGACCAGCTCATGAAACCGGATCAGCCGGTCTTAGTTCAAGTCGTCAAAGAAGCTATAGGCACAAAAGGCGCAAGGCTTACAGCCAATATATCGATAGCCGGAAGATACCTTGTCCTTCTTCCTAACTCAACCCATAGAGGGGTCTCAAGAAAAATTGAAGATAAAGCTGCAAGAGACAGGCTTAAGAAATTGATACGCTCTTTTGAAATGCCGCAAGATATGGGCCTTATTTGCAGGACAGCCAGCTCGCAGGCCACAAAAGAGCAGCTAATTGATGAAGCAAGCGAGCTTTTGGATAATTGGAAAACTATTATGGAAAGCTTCCACAATTCCAATGACTCCAAGCTTCTTTTTGAGGAATCCGGCTTAATTAAAAAAGCTATTTTAACCGCCATTGACAAACGATTTGACCGCGTTTTAATTGATGATTACAAAGTTTACCAAACTTGTAAAAAGCTATGCACACGCTATTCCGGGGAGCATCCTCTCAGAATTGAATATTATCGCGATAAAACCCCAATGCTTGAGCGCTTCAACGTTGAAAAAGAAATTGAAAAATCGCTTCGAAGAAAAATATGGCTAGGAAGCGGAGGCTACCTCTTTTTTGATAAAACAGAAGCCATGCATACGGTAGACGTCAACTCAGGAAGAAGCACAGGTTCTGATGTCGATGTGGAAGAATCCCTTGTTAGAATAAACCTGGAAGCAGCGGAAGAAATTGCAAGGCAGCTTCGCATACGCAACGTCGGAGGCTTAATCATCTGCGATTTTATCGATATGCGCCTTCGGAAAAATCAAAGACGCGTCCTTGACCGCTTAAAAGAATGCATGAAAGATGATTCGGCGAAATGCACTATACTTGGAATGAGCGAATTTGGCTTAGTTGAGATGACAAGGCAAAGACAAAGAGGCTCGCTTTTGCAAACTGTCTTTACAAGCTGCCCTTATTGCTCCGGAAGCGGCAATATTAAAAACAATGAAAGCATTTCAATTGAAATTGAAAGAGGCTTAAAAAAAGTAGTCCGCTGCCACGAACAATATGGATTAAAGCTTGTTGTGCACCCGGAAGTGGATCATTATCTAAATGTTATCGATAAAGGCTATCTCAAGTCGCTTGCCGATGAGCTGAATGCGCACCTTGAATTTACAACGGATGAAAACCTTCACCTTAACGAATATCATTTCTATTCCACCATCAACAATGTCAAGATAGAGGTCTAGGATGGAAGGGGAAGAGCTGCTTGTTTATTTGATGGAAAAAGGCAGTATTCCAAAAAGGCTGCAAGAAATCCTTAAGCGGTTTCTTGCCGACTATATTTCAGCCTTAAAGAGAATCGGAAAAAATGAAAGTGAATCCGTCCCCCTTTTAAAAACCTATCTCGACCTTGTCGATTCAGAAATCAAAGAGCCTTATCTTTTTCAACCTTTTCATGAAAAAATCGTAAGCCCTTTCAACTACTATCAATTTGGTTTAAACCTTATTCGACCTCTTGTGAATTTAGATAAATCTCAAGTAAGAGGGCTTGAATACTTAGATCAAATCGAATCTAAATTAAACCGGAATGAAAATGTCATCCTCTTTTCAAACCATCAAACAGAACCCGACCCTCAAGCCATTTGCTTGCTTCTTGAGAAAACTCATCCAAAACTTGCTGAAAACATGATTTTTGTGGCGGGTCATAGAGTCACGACTGACCCTTTAGCCATCCCTTTAAGCAAAGGATTAAACTTATTTTGCATCTATTCCAAAAAAAGAATAGAACATCCTCCCGAAGAGAAAATGAAAAAGCTTCAACACAATCAAAGAACCATTCAGAAAATGAGTGATCTTTTAAGTGAAGGAGGGAAGTGCATATGGGTCGCTCCAAGCGGTGGAAGAGATAGGGCAGACGAAAAGGGAAAGATTCAGCTTAGCTTTTTTGACCCTCAAAGCATTGAACTCTTTCGTTTGTTAAAAGATAAGTGCAGAAGGCCCACTCACTTTTATCCTCTCGCCCTGTCCACTTATGATTTACTACCCCCTCCAAGCAGTGTCGATGATGAGCTTGGGGAAGAAAGATTGCCAAAAGCAACTCCCCTATTTCTTTTTTTTGGAAGCGAACTCGATTTATCTTCCGATGAAGGCTCTTCTATAAAAACTGAAATTCGAAAGAAACGGGCTGAAAAAATTTGGAATCAGATTAATAGCCAGTATCGAGCTCTTACAGAAAATTAATCTTGCTTATTGCCTTTTAGAATCGATATCATCTCCTTTTTCTCTTCTTCACTCCAGCTCTCAAAATTGTTTAAATAAGGTAAAAAAACCTCGCTCCCCTTTGCTCCCGAATCCATTAAAGCCCTGGCAAGATCCTTAAACGGGGCAAATCCCCAATTGTTTAGGTTTAAAAAAGCTTCCTCCAAGCAAAGCGCATCTGCTTGAGTATTTTTTGCAAGAAGAACGATTAAACTTATAAGCTCGTCCGGGGCCCACTTATTTAAATAGCGCAAGGATAAAACAAGGCTCTCGGAATCCGGTTTATAATTTTTTTTTAGAAGATAAAATATCAAACCGTTTAGGATGATAGAATTCTTGTCGTGGAAATGGTAAATCACTTTATTGATTTCAAACGCATACCGATTAAACTTTTTACCGCTTCTTCCTTCCATGATAGGAAAAGAGCAGAAAACATGGTCAAAAAGGCCTATTAGGGTGTTAGATACAGTCTCAAATACTCCGGCAGGTATCCCCATTTGCAACACTTTGACAATAGATAAGATTTCCTTTTTCGGCTCTTCTAAGTTCTTCAAGCCAAAATGCTGCTTTCCAAAAGCCCTCCAAAAAATTTCTAGATGGGACAGGCGGTATACACAAGAGCATGAGGATAAAAAGCTCAGTGTGTCCAGAGGTGTTAAAAAGGATTGTATGTGATAAAGAATCTCTGTAGGCAGGCTTAGAAAAAGATTATGGCAATTAAAAAAACCGGCTATTTTTATATAGACCCTTATAGCTTCTATTTGAAGATCAAAAGGCGCATCTTTAATTTGAGCAAGTTTATACTGCCAAAGTGTTAAAATCGGAATATTAAATTCGTAATCAAGGTCTTTAAATGAAAGTTTTTGAAGGTCGCGAAAAATTAAAGCTAAGCGATTAGATCTTATCGTGTCCCCTTTCATTTCGAATTCTTCCCATTCAAAAAAAAGGGATCGGATCTTTAATTCAGGGCTCATCCGGAACTCACATTTCACCATGAAACTCATCATGATAAAATGTTCTGCAGAAATTAACAAGAATAGGATTTCTTTCTATCTTAATTGGCCGAACTGAGGCGTTTGTATTTCCGGCGGCCCTTGTTCATTTATATATACTTTTGATTTTTCAAAAATAGTATTCCAACTAGGTTCTCTTTGCAAACTTAGCTCTTCATCCATCGCTTTAAATAAAGCAATCGTAAAAAAACCGCCTTCCGGCATTACCCAGTACCAAGAGGGTTGTCCGGGGGATGAACTTGAGAAAACAAAAACGCCCTTCTGATTGAACAATTTTTTTAGATTAACCGAGTGGTTATTTGCCCTGACCGCATCCGTTGCTATCCCTTTTACAAGAAGAGGCGCATTTGAATCCGGGATAGTGCTATTGCAAGTATCCGCAATCGCAAGAATCATTTTCGGTTTTTTCTGTTTAAGTAGTTGTACTACATGAATAAAATCAATGCCCTTCTTGCTATCATTGTGAAATGAAAAGCTTGGCCAAGGATTCTTTTTTGTTGTTTCCCGATAGCCGTGCCCTGCCCAATAAAAAATAACGATTCCATCGCTTTTGCAGCGTAAATTTTTAATTTGATTAATAAAGGTGGAATCAGCTTTTTTGTCTTTAAAAACATGCAGCTTGAGATCATAATTTAGAGTCCGGGAAAGTTCTTTAGCAAAACCTTCCATTTTTAAAAGATTTGTTCTAACAGATGGGCCAATCCCATCCGCTTCCGTATCGCAAATTAGAAAAACATCTAAATTAGCAGCAGTTAGAGAAGTTGCAAAACAAACTATTAAGAATAATAAAATTAATTTTACGTTTTTTAACACAAAGACACCAGGCTTTAAATATATAAATAATTATCTTAACCAAAAAATGTTAATAAAATGTTAACCATAAAAAAATAATATTTTTAAAAAATTTTTTCCTCTTAAATTGAAGCTTTCGCTAATCTAGTTTAAGTTCATTAGACCCTTGAAAGGATAGACTTCTCCATGAAATTTCTTTTTTTTCTCCTAGGCTTATTTGTTATCAACCAAATTGACGCCCTTGAAACGATTAAAGATGAAAGAACTATCCCCATTCTAACTCCTTCTCTAAAAGATCAGAAAAGCGTTAAATTAAGACTCGATAATGGACTTGAAGCCTTTATCATCTCAGACCCTGATACTGATAAAACGGGGGCTGTTTTAACTGTGCTAACAGGCGGATTTTCCGATCCTTTAGAGCACCCCGGGATGGCGCATTTTTTAGAGCACATGCTTTTTTTAGGGACAGAGGAATACCCCGATGAGTCGGAATACCAACGCTATATCAAAGACCATGGCGGAAGTGCGAACGCTTTCACAACCTCTGATGCCACGACTTTTTTATTCACAGTAGACCCCGATGGCTTGGAAGGGGCTCTCTCTCGCTTTTCAAGTTTTTTTAAAAAACCTCTTTTTTCACCTTCCGGTGTAGCAAGAGAGCTTAATGCTATCGACCAAGAATACTCTAAAAACATCGAGAACGAAGATTTTAGAGATCTTTATGTCCATTATGATTTAGCCTCCCCTGAATATCGGAAGCGCGCCTTCTATATGGGTAATAGTAAATCGCTTTCCAAAGTGACGCAAGATGAGCTTAAAAAATGGTATGAAACTAACTATAGCGCTCATATCATGAAATTGATTGTGGTCGGGAAACAGCCCTTAGAAGAGTTAAAGCAACTTGTGATTAAAGATTTTAGCGGCATCCCCAAAAGAGAGATCATAAAGACGGATATTGCAGGGCCTTTATCGAACCCTTCCTTTGCCGGAAAATTAATCTACATTGAGCCTTTGCAGGAACTAAGAACTCTAAATTTAACGTTTGAAGTGCCCGAAAAATATAAAAAAATGCTTGATTCTAAGCCTTATAGCGTTGTTTGCAGTGTGCTTGGCGATGAAAGCGAAACTTCTCTATTAAATGCCTTGAAAAAAGAAGGCCTTGCAGAATCCCTAACGTGCGGGGATTTACATTTCGGAGGCAAAAAACTTGAAATTTACGTTCAAATTGGCTTAACCGCAAAAGGGGTTGCAAATTGGCAAACCGTGCTTGAGAGATTTTTACAAGCGGTTGCTAATTTTAAAGAGAAAAAATTTCCTAAAATGCTTTTTGATGACATTAATCAAATTCAGACCTTGTCCTATCAGTTTCAATCCAGGGAAAATCTCTTTTCCGATTTAATGATGCAAGGCATTAGGATCATTGAAGAGCCTCTTTCAACCTATCCGGAAAGAAGCCTTGTCACAAAAAAATATGATGAAAAAGCAGTCATGAATTTGCTTTCTTATTTATCTTTGCAAAACATGCATATTTATTTAAAGGCCCCTAAAGGCGAAGTGCCTTATAAAGCGGATCAAGAAGAACCTTGGCTTCATGTACGCTATGGAATTACCTCTTTAACTCCTGAGGATTTAAATCGCTTTAAAAATATCAAACTAAATAAAGCGATCGACCTTCCTGAAAAAAATCGTTTTCTTCCAAAAAATGTAGCCGTACATCCACTTGAAGAAACTGAAACTCGCGACACGCTTCTCCCTATACCCAAATTAATTTTAGACACCGCTTTTCAAGAACTCTACTACGCTAAGGACACAAGCTTTAGGCTTCCGCAATCCACGTTAAACTTCCAGATTCATACGAAAGCTTCCACTTTAGAAGATGTGAGAAGCCAAACATTGCTAGAACTTTACTTAAGAAGCATTAGAGAAGCCTTAAATCCTTTGACCTACCCTGCAAAAGTTGCAGGAATGGACTTTGATATTAAAAAAGGAATTTATGGCATTCTTCTGACAGTAGATGGATTTAGCGATAGCATTGATGATGTTCTGCAAGCTATGATTCAAACTTTAAAAGACCCTAAGGCCATCATTTCGCAATTTGATACCGCTAAAGACGCGCTATCAAGAGAGTGGGGAAATTTTCCATTAAGCCCGCCTATTAATCAAGGAGTAGATGAGTTAAAAGCGCTCCTTTATAAGGAAAGCACGCTTCCCACCCAAAAATTGATCGAACTAAAACAGATCACAAAAGAGGATTTTGCTAAATGGGTCTCGCACTTTTTCGATGAGGCTTTTATAAAGGGATTGGTTTTTGGTGATATCTCAGGAGAAAAAGCAACAGACATTGCTAAAAATCTAACCTCCTCCTTAGTAAAAAATCCTCTTCCTAAAGACCAAATTAAAAGACCTAGCATTGTCGATCTTGGCGCCCAAGAATCCCCTTTCTATATTTCAAAACCGATAGCCTCTAAAGGCAATGCCGCCATTTTAGCGATCGAAACGCCTTTCCCATTTAGTTTTGAAAAAAGAGCTTCCCACCACCTTCTTTCACAATCTTTAAGCGAACCTTTCTTTTCTGAATTAAGGACGAAACAGCAGACGGGGTATATTGTACAAGCACAAGGAGAAGAAGCGGAAAAAGCTCTTTTTCAATATTTTCTTGTGCAATCAAGCTCTCATAGCACGGAAGATCTTTTAGCAAGGTTTGAGCTTTTCATTGAAACTTTCACTCGGGATATTAAAGAAAATATTCCGGAAGAGCGTTTTAATAACTTAAAAAGCGCCGCTGTTTATTTATTAAAAAATCCTGCCAAAAGCTTAAGCGAAATGGGAAAACTGCTCTCTTATATTTATCTGCAATACGATGATTTTACTTGGCTGGATCAAAGACTAAAAGCCTTAGAAAGCTTAACCTACGAGGACTTCATCAATTACTCAAAAAAAGTTCTTGGTAAAAAAAATAAAGCCCGGGCTGCGATCCTATTAAACGGTTTGGTAGAAGATGAATCCTTTTTGCAATACAAAAGAGCCGAATCCCTCGAAGTCGTCAAGAAAGAATTAACTTACGTTCCATAAGGGAATAATAGGGCTTCTTTCAAAAAGAAGCCTAACATTCATCTACTCTCAAAAGCTTGGCTTTTTGTTGGCAAGCTTTTGCTTTTTCCATGTCGCCTATTTTAAAAAAAGCAGCCGCTAGATTTTGCAAGAGTTCTTTTGTCTCCCCTCCCCATCTGATGGCTTCCTCAAAATAGTTTATAGCGTGATTGAAAAAAGCCGCTTCAAAAGCTATGACCCCTAGATTTTGCCATAAATCGCGCTCGCTTTTAGAAACAGGATAAAAGTTTTCACTTACCTCTTCCAAAGCATTTAAAAGCTCTTTTCTGTTTCCTTTATCTAACTCAAGAGCTTTTCTTATAAGGGGAAAAAAAGTGAAAAAAATAGCAGGGTCAAAGCCTCCAAGCTTTAGCAAAAGAAGCAAAAGCTTAAGAGATGTGATTTCAAGGTTTTCCATTTCGCCAATTAAGAGCCAATAGTCTTTTGGCTCAAAATCCGCGATAGTCACATTGAAAGCTTGAATCAGATGAGGGAAATCCTTTTCTTCGCCATTTAGGAGTCCCGTCATGGATAAAAATTTCGGATCGGGAAGCTTGGGAAGAAGGCCAAAACCCCCTCTATTTTTAAGGTAAAGATTTAAAGCATGATAGCTTACAGGAATTGAAAAGGTGCCATGTTTATCAAGCCGGATCCATTTCTCATGCCTCACTTGATCAAGGGTTGCAGCGCCTTGATCGCAAGCTAAGAAAAGAAGCGGCTTTTTGCTTATGTTTTGAAAGCCTTCTAGAACTTCAAATGCTCCTAAAGGCATTAAAAAAGGGACATTATCCAAATGATTAGAGTAATAATCGAGCAGCTCCGAAGCCTTGCCATCTTCTTCTAAAAATTCTTCAAATTTAGATTCCATTTCAAGATCTGATATCCAATCTGAAATAAAATCTCCTTTTTTATTTTCAGGCAGGGTTAATTTTACAAACCCTTTTTCCTTTATTCCTCCTGTTACCCGATAAAGCTCTTGCGGGATCGTATCAAAGAAATAATTAGCAATTAAAATAGCGTTATTTAACTGATCAAGAGTTTGATGAGACTTTCTAAGCTTAATAGGCTCTTTTTGATTATGAAAAAAAAGAGCCGTATCCGCAATTCCGGCATCAAAAAATGGCCTTAAGCGAAAATGATTTTCTAGAAAGAGTAAATTTTCTTCGCTGATATCTGTCATCACATATTTAAAGGATATCCTGTCTTTGAATGGAGCGCTCAATTCTTGAAAAAATTTAAGGAAGAGATAGGCAAATCTGCCTGTGCCGGCACCAAGATCAAAAAAAATGATCTCAATTCGTTCATTTTGTATAAGAAGATCTTCAATATAAGCAGAAGAAAGCCAAGCAAAACTTTTGGCAGTCAGAGGAGAGCTTGTCAGGTAAAAAGGAACGCCTTTCTCTGTCCAGGCTTTAAGAGCAAATTCTTGATAGGCTTTAATCTGTAATTTCCAGAGAAGAGACTTTGAAAAAGGCGTAAACTCTTCAACTATGTGCCTGGACAATTTTATCTCTCAAGTTAGAACCATAAATTTATATTTATCCTTAAGAGGGGGAGATTCGCAAGTACAAACTTAGTTTAGTTTAAGAAGCAGCTGAATCCCGTGAGCTGAAAGAGCAAGAGACACTCCCACTATAAAACTAAGAAAAGTTAGGCCCCATAAATAGTAAGACCTCTTCTTTTCCAAATATAAAAACCATTTATTAATCAGGTTGCTATAAAAATCCTGGCTATCTGTTTCTAAGATGGCTTTATTTTTAAGCTCGTAAGAGAGTTTATGAAATTCTGCAATCCCTTTCTGCATGATTTTTTCTTCCAAGGTTGGCAAGAAGAAAACAGGAGGAATGGAAAGTTCTTTTTTTATTCCATTTAAGACAGCTTTGATTTTCTCTTGAGCGATAGCATCCAAATGCAGAGAATTAAAGAGAACCTCGATGGCTTCTTTGCCAAGCTCATTTTTTTGCATAAGCTCGGCCAGTTTCTTTTGGGTAAATTCTTGTCTAAAAGGGGAAAAAATAAAAATTCTCATGAGGTAATGAATTAAAAAAGCTAACAAAAAACCTAGAATAAGAGCATAATTAAACAAGATTTGTTCCTATAATTGTATTTACTTGCAAATAATAAAGAAATATTTTAAAATGTTCATTTAAATCCTTAAGGAATCAGTATGTTTTTTGAGCTTTCGGAAAACAAAACAAAAAATCTCGAAAAGAAGATCCACGAGCTAACCTTAGAAGTCGAAAGACAAAATGAGGCTATCTCTAAACTTTTTAACGAAATCGGTTGCACCCCAGAGGAACTCCATCTATTCCTAAAAAATCCGGAAAATTTTTCCCCTCAAGAATTTGAAATCCTGAAAGAATTACAAAGGCTAGTCTCGGAAAAATCGGATTTAAGCCTTAGCGCCCTATATTCCCCCTCTCAAAACAAGCAAAGAATGGAGGAGCGAAAAGAAGTCGCCCCCCACTGGATTTTTTGCCGCTAGTAGCTTTTTGCGAAGATCGCATCAATTGTTGCTTCTTTCCCCGTTAAAACACAGGTTCCTTGGGTTCCACTTTGATCAAGGGGGAGGCATCTAATTGAAACTTTAAGCTCATCAAGAATTTTTTCAGATTCCGGATCGCCGCACCATTTTGCCAAAACAAACCCTCCATGAATTTCAGGTTTTTCTTTATCTTTAGGGGTGAAAAATTTCTTAAATTCTTCGAAATTTTTGATGTCTTTTTTGATGTGAGCGTCTCTAAAATTCTTAGCTTCCTTCAAGTACCCTTGCTGAATTTCATCTAAAACTTTAAGGACGGTCTCTTCTAACGCTTCAATAAGCAAGGGCTGCTTTTCTTTCACACCCTTATCCCTTCTTAGCAAAATCGCGCTTTGAGATTCGACATCCCTTGGGCCCACTTCAATTCGGATGGGGATTCCTTTCTTTATCCATTCCCAACTCTTTTCACCGCCCCTTTTATCCCGCTTGTCCACTATAACGCTGAGCTTATTTCCATGGTATTCCAAGTTTTTTAGTCTTGATGCAATTTTTTCAGCGTAGGTATACACCTCAGCTTCTAGCTCAGGTTTTGGAACAATCGGTAAAATAACGATTTGTTTTGGCGCAATCCTTGGGGGGATTCTTAAGCCGTCATCGTCTCCGTGAGCCATGATAAGAGCCCCGATCATCCGGGTCGTGGTTCCCCAAGACGTGGTGTAGCCATATTCCAGCTCGCCTTCCTTGTTCGTAAATTTAATATCCGAGGCCTTTGAGAAGTTTTGTCCTAGATAGTGCGAGGTTCCGGCTTGAATCGCTTTTCGATCTTGCATCATCGCTTCAAGGCAATACGTATCCACAGCGCCAGGAAACTTTTCGCTTTCGGTCTTTCTTCCGATAATCACAGGCAGGGCTAAAACCTCTTCCATAAAAGAGCGGTAAGTCTCAAGCATCAGGAGGGTTTCTTCAATAGCGTCTCCTTCACTTGCATGAACTGTATGACCTTCTTGCCAAAGAAATTCAGCCGTTCTAAGGAAAAGCCTCGGCCTCATTTCCCAGCGAACTACGTTAGCCCATTGGTTAATAAGGAGAGGAAGATCCCGCCAAGACTCGATCCATTTTGAGAAGGATTCCCCGATAATGGTTTCCGAGGTGGGACGAATAATAAGAGGTTCTTCTAGCTCGCCTGAGGGAACTAACTTACCATCTTTTAGCTCAAGCCTGTGATGCGTCACAACCGCGCACTCTTTTGCAAACCCTTCCACATGATCGGCTTCTTTTTGGAGCAAGCTTAGAGGGATAAATAAGGGAAAATAAGCATTTTCATGGCCAAGGCTCTTTATGCGGTCATCCAATTCCTGTTTCATATTTTCCCAAATGCCATAGCCCCAAGGTTTGATGACCATGCAGCCTCGAACAGAAGAGTTTTCTGCCAGATCTGCTTCTTTTATCACTTGTTGGTACCATTCCGGATAGTCTTCGGATCTTTTAGGGGAAATAGCAGAACGCCCCTCGTTTTTACTCATAAAATAAAAGCCCTTTTTGAATTCGTAAGAAAATGACAAATACTAGACTCCTTTCGAGACTCCATTCGATTTCTAAATGGCTATTTTTGACATCATATTTTTAAATTTTTCAATCATATGCTCGCATATGCTTCAAAAAAATAGATGTGAATTTCGAAAGAAGTTTAATAAAAAACTACCGATTAGCATACAACGGGCTTCAATTCGAAAGCTAGAATGAAATTTCATCAACGGCAATAAGCCCTTTCTTCCCGTACTTTTTCATATTCATTTTGAAAGAGATTGAAAAGCTCTGGATTTAAAGGAAAATCTTGTTTTTTTATCGAACGAATCGCTTCAAGTCCAATAAGAGAGTTGCACCGAAAGAGATTCGCCTCTTTCGGAAGTTCTGAAATTTTCATTTTAACGAAGCTGATGTCAAACCCTAACTTTTTTGCAATTCTTAGCATCACTTGACTTGTAATCCCTTTGAGTAACGGGAGTCTATAGCTAGGCAGAAAAAAATGATTCTCGTTTACCCAAAACAAATTGGAGTAAGAACACTCTAGGATATACCCTTCCTCCGAAATCGAGATCATATCATCATAATCTGATTCAAGGGCTTTTTCATGGATAAGGGATCTTTCTAAATAAGAAAGAGTTTTGATGCGGCTTAATCTAGAGTTCACAGGGTGTGGATAAACTCCAAGCGACAAAGCCTTTTTTTTTGGTGTTTCCAGCTTTTTTAAAAAAAGAATTTTTTGATAACCGGATCCCTCTTTTAAAAGAACTGCTTTTAATCGAAAAAATAAACCCTCAAGAGAAGTGTTATAGCAAAGGTCTTTAATTTCATTTAAGTCTAATAACTTTTTTGGAGCTTCTATCCCTACGGCCTTTGCATGGCAATAAAGCCTTCTTTCATGTTCTTTATAAAAAAAAATTTTCTCATGTGTGGCTAGAAGAGTCGTAAAGACTCCCCTTCCAAGGAAAAGAGAGTCTTCTTGAACCCTTGATAAAAGTTCATTTTTCGAAATAAGTTTTCCATTTAAGGAAAGGGGTTCTTGATTCAATTTATTCCCTCTTCTCTCCATCGACTGTCGCAATGACTTCTAGGATATTAGAATCTAAAAGAAGGGGCAAATGTATTTTTTCAAGAGGGTTGACGTGGCTAAATTGCGAACTTAACGTTTGAAGCTCTTTCTCAGAAGCATTTTTGCTATACTCCCCTCTTTTAACAGATAAGGATAGTATAATTTTTTCTTCACCCTCCGCCGTTTCAAAGCATCTCGTATTAGCCGTTGTGTAAAGCAGCAATAGAGGTTCTCCAAGTTCGTTTAGGTGACCCTCGCTTCTTCTATAAATGCCGTAGGTCCGCTCTTCTATACTCTCAAAATTTTTAGCGGAATCAATATTAAATTCAACTTTAATTCCAGGTATTCCCTTTAAAGAAAATGAGGTTGAATTAAAGACCGGCATAAGACCTCTTAGCGTGGCATCATAAACACCTCTAAATTCAGGAGTAACAAAGCCCAGAATATCCTGTCCAAAGGCTCGCTCGTTTGAAAGAAATTTTTTAACTTCGTTCGAAATAAATTCTTGGCTGGCATCGGTTTTCATTCCGTTTATGTATAAACTCTTAAAAAGCTGTTCATAGAAGCTTTTTTTCCATTCCTTAATCTCACCTTCCGGGGGGATAAATATGAAAGGTTGTTTGTTTATATTCAAACTTTCCAATAAAAGCCCCTTGGTGGCGCAAAAAAGAGCCCGATTAATGTCGGCTCTTCTTAACACTATTTTTGTTTCTTCATCTACCCAAGAAAAGCGATGCACTTTATGTGTTAAAGCTACATTCAAAGCGGTTTCAACTAAGTTTGAAATTTTAACATTCCCTTCCGGCGAAAGCCATTTTTGAATGCGGCTTAAAATCTTGTCGCCTTCACTCTCATCGACCCCTAAAGCAGCTCTTAAAAATTTCTTTCCCCATTCCCTTGACAACAAGTCATTTATAGCTTCAAGAAATTTGGCTGCCCAATCCATGCTTCCAAATTTTAAAGCCTCGCTCATTTCTTCATGAGGATGGCCTTTATCTAAAATTCTTTTCATTTGAAGAAGTAAGTTTTCTGTGGAGCCTAATTCCTTTTCTTTGCCTTTACTTTCTTTTGTGATTTGCTCCTCTTCCCTGTCATTTTTTACGATTTTGTTTTTTTGATGTCCACAAGGCAGCTTAAGGGTTTTATAATCACTATTAAATCGAAGAGGAGTTTTAGTCGGTGAATTAGGAGACGGCTCGATGGGTTCTTCTACATTTGATAAAGAGTCCCTTTTTCCATCATCTTCATCAGCCGCCTCTTCATTTTCATAAGTTAGGGAAGGGTCATTTCCTTTCGCTTTATGGAATAAATCTCCTTCTTGAGCCTCTCCTGAATCGGTTTCTTGAAATTCCCCAACAATTGAATCCTCATCGTCGCAGCTTGAATAGGCGACTTCTTCCTCACTATCATCAATCTTTTCTTCAGGTATTGGATCAAGCGATTGCCATTCTTTCTGATGCCTTGGCTTAAGCGGCATTGGGCTATAATGAGTCGTGGTTAAATTGGTAGGTTTAACTACCTTGGATGCTTCAGGCGAGGTATTTCTTCTAAGCGGCGGCGGCGATCTCTTATCTAAAGCATTTATTTTTTTAAGAGTCTCCTTAGGGTCTTTTGAAGGAGGCCTTGCAGCTAAAATATAAAGTCTACTCATGATATAGTCGGTTGGCAAGCTTCTTTTTTTCTCTTTTAAAATCGAGTCAATTAAAAAAATGGTGAGCTTTACAATTCTCGGCCTTAAATCTTTAATAATGAATTCTTCTCTTTCGAGTCTCCAATTAATTTTACGAACCAGAAGAGATGTTAAATTTTGGATTTCATCCCTTCCAATAAAAGGCCTATTCGCAACATCATTTAAAAGGAGTTTTAATTCTCTTCTTATTGGTTCAGGAACCTTGATTTCCTTTTTTTCTTTCTCTTTTTCGTTGATTTCAAGTGTAGAGGCTTCCACAAGAAATGGAATCAAACTATTCAAATCGTTGTGAGTTAAAAAGGGTTTTCTCATTAATTCAGATAGCTTTTTTTCTAATAAAAGAATGGATTTTGGCAGGGTTTCCTTATTAAATTTGGAGGATGCGAAAAGTAAAGAAGGAGCAACAGCACTGATTTCACGAGAAGGCATGTACATTTTTTGAACCACCTCTTCCAAAAAAGGCTCAACTCCTTTTATTTCATTTCGAATAACTTCTTTAACTTGATCTCTAAAATTACTCGAGAAAGGTTCAAATTTTAACCTTTTCTCCAGGCGCTTAAAGATTGTTGGATAGAGTCTTGGGCTTTCAGACCCAATGGCCATTTCCTCATATTGTTTTTTTGAATTATATAAATCCAATGAGTGATGCTTTTTTATTAGATTGCCAATACGTCTTCCCGTATCCACACTAATGCTGCCTGAACTTTCCTTTAATTGAGCTCCGTTATAAGAGCCCTTTCTTTTATTTAATGCCGAATCTTCTTTTGAGGCGTACAAATCAGGAGCGCTTCCCAATTTGGTAAGGCGGCGAGGCGGCGGTTTAATAGATTTAGATTTAAATTTAACTTTATCTTTCCCCCCTTTTTTTTCTTTTTTCTCAGTGCTGTCTTTTTTTCTTTTTAACTTCCCTACTTTTTCTCCTACCTTTTTAAAAAAACCATGTGTGGATCTAGGGGATTCATTTTTATGTCCGGAAGAGGTGCTTGTAATTTCAGGAGAATCGGGAGGTGTACTTTGGGATATTTTTAAAGTGGGAATTTCGGGTCTGCCCGCTTTTCCACCGGTCAGATTGCGAATTGAAGCTACTAACCCAGGGTCTAGATGGCCTCGTCTATTATCTCTTCTATTATCTCTATCTGAAGGGGTTCTTGGTAAGGGGGGCTTTGTGGGGGTTGGCAAAGAACTTAAAGAAGAAGAAGCGGATCCACCACCCGAAGGCGGGAAAATAGCCGCGCTTGCTTCTTTAACAGTATTTCCTATAGGAGGAATCGTCGTTCCGGCTCTTGGAGAAAGAGGGATCGGGTTATTATCAAAAAAAATCGTGGCTTGATGAGGAGTACGTGTTTCATTATCGTCTGATGGAAAACGAATTTCGAAGCAAACATCCCTTTCACCTTCAGAAACCTTTACTACCACTTTCTTTTGAGCGGTAGGACTGCTTCCGCCTCTTGGAGTCAAAGGAGCTTCTGTGTGCGGTTCAGTAGGTTCATCAAAAGGGTTAAAAGAAGAAGAAGAATATCCTGCAGAGGAACGATTGTACTCAGTATGCATAAAGCTCATCTCCATTTAATATGATGAGTATATATATTTTTAATATCAAATTTTTAGAAATAAAAATATCAATTAATTTAACTAACATTAAAAAATATTATATAAACTTCTAAAGTTATACACAGTTTGATATTCAACTGAGCTGAACTTTTACAAAAAAAATTAATTTATTTAAAAGGAAAA